>JBJSYU010000339.1:0-4035 GCA_046089945.1 Candidatus Methylumidiphilus sp. | reverse complement strand
CCTGCCAGAAGCGCCCATTCTGAGATAGAAACCCCCGGTCTACCGCGAAGCTGCGCTCTTTGGGTTTGTCTTGTCGCTAGTCGCCCATAACGCTTTATCAGTGATGATGTCGGCGCTCGACTGCGCCTACGAGAAACCCGTGTCAAAAAATATATCCTAGTATTACTTCGCCATCCCTAAGCCCTGGATTCCGCCACCTGACCGGAATGTAAGGATATTTTTTCGGCATTGGCTGAGCAATCTTGCTGAGCAAGTTCCTTTTTGAAGCCGGCCTAGTTCAGCGCCCGCCATCCAGCGCCAAATTCAAAGCCAGCACATTCACCCTAGGTTCGCCGAAGATTCCCCATTGGCGCGTTTCGGTATATTGAGCCACCAAGGCGCGGAGTTTGGCGGGGTCGAGGTTGCGGGCTTCAGCGACGCGGCTGATTTGATACGCCGCCGCCGCTGGACTTATATGCGGGTCTAGGCCGCTGGCGGAGGCGGTGATGAGATCCACCGGGATGGGTTGGTTGTTGCCAGGATCGGCGGCTTGCAAGGCTTGGATGCGGCTGTCCACCGCAGCGAGCAGCGCCGGGTTGGTCGGGCCTAGGTTGGAGCCGGAGGACGCGGCGGCGTTGTTCGGATAGGGCACGGTGGCGGAGGGGCGGGGCCAGAAATATTGGGGGCCGCTGAAAGCCTGGCCTATCAAGCGCGAACCTTGCGTCTGGCCTTTGCCATCGAGTATCAAGCTGCCATCGGCTTGGGCCGGGAGGAATAACTGCGCCAAGCCAGTGACGGCGAGCGGATAGGCGACGCCGGTCAATACTGTCCAAATCAGCAGCATCAAAAACGCGGGCTTGAGGTGTTTATACATGTGTTAATACTCCGAAATCATTTTTATCACCCGTAGGAGCGGCCTTTAGGCCGCGATGTTTGTTGGATAATGAGATTTTCGCGGGCTGAAGCCCGCTCCTACATTGGGTGCCGCCTAAACCAATCCCAGCCCGGCCAAAACCATGTCTATGGCCTTGATGCCGATAAACGGGACTATCAAGCCACCTAAGCCATACACCATCAGATTATTGCGCAACAGTTGCTCGGCCCCAACCGGCTGGTAACGGATGCCTTGCAAGGCCAGCGGAATCAACGCGACGATAATCAGCGCATTGAATATCACCGCCGACAAGATCGCGCTGTTTGGCGTCGCCAGATGCATCACGTTCAGCGTGTTTAAAACCGGGTAAGTGCTGGCGAATGCCGCCGGGATGATGGCGAAATATTTCGCCACGTCGTTGGCGAGGCTGAACGTGGTCAACGCGCCACGAGTCATCAGCATTTGCTTGCCGGTTTCGACAATCTCAATCAGCTTGGTCGGGTTGGAGTCCAAATCGACCATATTGCCGGCTTCTTTCGCCGCCTGCGTGCCGGAGTTCATCGCCACCGCCACATCGGCCTGGGCGAGGGCCGGGGCGTCGTTGGTGCCGTCGCCGGTCATCGCCACCAGCCGGCCGTCGGCCTGGTGTTGGCGGATCAGCTTGAGCTTGGCTTCCGGCGTGGCTTCGGCGAGGAAATCATCGACGCCGGCCTCGGCGGCGATGGCGGCGGCGGTCAGGCGGTTGTCGCCGGTAATCATGATGGTCTTGATGCCCATCTGCCGCAGTTCGACGAAGCGCTCTTTGATGCCGCCTTTGACGATATCCTTGAGTTCGATGACGCCCAAGGCATGGGCGCCTTCGGCGACGACCAAAGGCGTGCTGCCCCGCCGCGCCACGTCATCGACCAACACCTGCAAGTCACGCGGAAACGTGCCGCCTTGGTCTTCGACATAGCGGCGGACGGCGTCGGCGGCGCCTTTGCGGATTTGCCGGCCTTCCAGGTTGACGCCGCTCATCCGCGTCTGGGCGCTGAAATGCACAAACGTGGCCCCCAAGGCATGCACATCGCGCTCACGGATCCCGTATTTCTGCTTCGCCAGCACCACGACGCTGCGGCCTTCCGGCGTCTCGTCCGCCAGCGAGGCCAGTTGCGCGGCGTCGGCCAGATCCTTTTGCGTGGCGCCGCCCACCGGCAAAAACGCGGCGGCTTGGCGGTTGCCCAGCGTGATGGTGCCGGTTTTGTCCAGCAGCAACACGTCCACATCGCCCGCCGCCTCCACCGCCCGGCCGGAGGTGGCAATGACATTCTTCATCATCATCCGCCCGATGCCGGCCACGCCGATGGCGGACAAAAGTCCGCCAATCGTGGTCGGAATCAGGCACACCAGCAAGGCGACCAGCACGGTGAGGCTGATCGGCTGGCCGAGTTTCGCGGCCGCCACACTGTACAGCGAGAACGGCAGCAGCGTGGCCGTCGCCAGTAGGAACACCAAGGTCAAAGCCACCAGCAGGATGGTCAGCGCGATTTCGTTGGGGGTCTTCTGCCGCTTCGCCCCTTCCACCATGGCGATCATCCGGTCTAAAAATGTCTCGCCGGGGTTGACGCTGATGCGCACCACCAGCCAGTCGGACAGCACCCGCGTCCCGCCCGTCACCGAACTGAAATCGCCGCCGGATTCGCGGATCACCGGGGCCGATTCGCCGGTGATGGCGCTCTCGTCCACCGAGGCCACGCCTTCGATCACATCGCCGTCGCCGGGGACGAAGTCGTCGGCCTCGATCAACACCACATCGCCCCGGCGCAGGCTGACACTGCTCACCGCCGCGTATTTCGCGCCATGGCGCGGCTCGTCCAGTTTTTTGGCCGCGATATCACGCTTGGCGCTGCGCAATGATGCCGCCTGCGCCTTGCTGCGCCCTTCGGCGACCGCTTCGGCGAAATTGGCGAACAGCACGGTGAACCACAGCCAGACCGTGACCGCGAGAATGAACCCCGCCGGGGCGTCGCCCTGCCCGGCCAAAGCCTGTAGCCACAACACCGAGGTCAACAAACTGCCGATATAGACGACGAACATCACCGGATTTTTCCATTGCTGCCGCGGCGTCAGTTTGCGGAACGACTCGACCGCCGCCGCTTGCAGCAGCGCGGCCTCGAACAAGGATTTGGAAGCCTGTTGCTTGCCCATGATTGCCACCTGTTTATTAGGGGAACGCTGAATATGCAGCGACTCCCTCCCCCTTGCAGGGGGAGGGTTGGGGAGAGGGTCTTAATAAAATCCCTCAAGGGTGAGGGGAGTTAATCAGGGCTTGCTGAAGCCCCAGCATCTGCAAATGCTCCACCACCGGCCCCAACGCCAAAGCCGGCACAAAGGTCAGCGCCCCCACTAGCAGCACGACGCCGATCAACAGCCCGACGAACAGCGGCGTGTGCGTCGGCAAAGTGCCCGGCCCCGCCGGGACGATCTTCTTCGCCGCCAACGCGCCGGCGATGGCCAACACCGGCACAGTCAGCCAAAAGCGGGCGAACAGCATGGCGACACCCAACGCGAAGTTATAGAACGGCGTGTTTGCCGACAGCCCGGCAAACGCGCTGCCGTTGTTATTGCCGGCCGAGGAGAAGGCATAGAGGATTTCGCTGAAACCGTGGGCGCCGGGGTTGAACACCGAAGACGTGCCGGCATCCAGCGAAACCGCGACCGCCGCCCCGCCCAATACCATAAACGGCGGAATCAAAATCACGATAGCCGCCATTTTCACTTCAAAGGCTTCGATTTTCTTGCCCAGATATTCCGGCGTCCGGCCGATCATCAGCCCGGCCACAAACACCGCCACCAGCGCGAACACGATCATGCCGTACAGCCCGGAGCCGACGCCGCCGAACACCACCTCGCCGAGTTGCATCAGCCACATCGGCGCCAACCCGCCCAGCGGCGTGAATGAATCGTGCATCGCGTTGACCGAGCCATTCGAGGCCGCCGTGGTGGCGACGGCCCACAACGCAGAATTGGCGATGCTGAAGCGCGTCTCCTTGCCTTCCATATTGCCGCCTGCCTGCAACGCCGAAGCGTGTTGATCGACCAGCGAAGCCGGCCAATGGGGATTGCCGGCCTGCTCGGCAGGCACGGCGACGAACACCAGCGCGAACACGATCATGCCGTACAGCCCGGAGCCGACGCCGCCG
>JBJSYU010000338.1:0-3652 GCA_046089945.1 Candidatus Methylumidiphilus sp. | reverse complement strand
GTTCTTCGTTGGTGCTTTGCAGTTCTTCCTTGGAGGCCAGCAGTTCTTCGTTGCTGGCCTGCAATTCTTCGTTGCTGGTCTCCAGCTCCTCAACCGTGGTCTGCAAGGACTCCCGCGACTTTTGCAGTTCCAGCTCCAGTTCGCGGATGTATTCGGCGTGTTCCTGGCCTGCGCTGAAGTCGTGGGTGAGATGGCTGAGCGCCAAGGTCGGCAGGATTTGCTCCGGTTCGATCACAACCATGAAAAACGGCGTGTTGGAGGCTTTGTCGAGCATCGGCTCGACGACGATGCGCAACAATTCCTCCGACTCGTCTTGGCGTATGCCTTTCAGCATGGCGGCGGATTGTTGCTTGGCGGCGTTGCGCAGCGCGGTGGACAAGGCCAGCTTGAGGTTGCCTTCGATCATCGACAGGATGCTGGCGCTGAAACGGCCGGACGCGGCATGCACATAGCGCCCGGCGTCGCCGAACACGTGCAGCAGTTCGTGGCGCTCGCTGAGCAAAAAGCCGGCCGGGATGTGGCGGTTGAGCAGGCTGTCGTAGATGCGGCCTAAGATGGTGCCGCCGATGGCCGGCGGGCGCGGGCTGCGGTAAATGCCCGACTCGCCCGGCGCACGCAGGTCGATGTAAGAGCGACTTTCGCGGATTTTGCGGTGGATCTTCCATTGCCGATCCACCGTCTCGAAGTCTTCGCTGAGGTTGTTGAGGCTTTCGCTGGCCCCCAAAAACAACGCGCCGTTGATTTTCAGCGCATAGTAAAACGTCGCAATCGCCCGTGCCTGCGCGGAGTTTTGCAGGTAAATCAGCAGATTGCGGCAGGTGATTAAATGCAGCTTGGTGAACGGCGGGTCTTTCAGCAGGTTGTGTTCGGAAAAAATCAGCGCCCGGCGCAGATCCGGGGAAACCTTGTGGCGGCCGCCGCCTAGGCTGAGGAAATAGCGCTCGCGCATGCCGGGCGGCATTTCGCTGAAGCGGTCTTCCTCGTAAATCCCCTCCGAGGCGGTCTGCACCGATTCGTTGTGCAGGTCGGTCGCCATCACTTTAATGCGCGGCGGCCGGCCGCGCTGGGCGAACGCTTCCAAAAACAGGATGGCGATGGAATAGGCTTCTTCGCCGGTGGAGCAGCCGCACACCCAGACGCGGATGTCTTCGTCCGGTGGCACGGCGTCGAGCAGGTCGGGGATGACGCGGTCGCGCACCACGTCGAACGCTTCGATGTCGCGGAAAAAGCGGGTCACGCCGATCAGCAGATCCTTGTACAGCCGATCCAGTTCGGCGGCGTCGTTGGCCAGCCGGTCGCCGTAGTCTTCGATGCTGGCCCCGCCCATTTTCAAGGCCAGCCGCCGTTGGATGCGGCGGGTGATGGTGGCCGGCTTGTACAGGCTGAAGTCGATTTTGTAGGTCTTGCGCAGCAGTTCCAGAATCGTCGGCGTGCCGGGCTGGTTGTCGTCGAGGCTCTGCCCGGACAGGTAGGCGCGGCCGCTCTTCGGGTCGGAGGCGTAGGCCAGCAGCGCCCCCGGCATGTCCTCCGGGGCCAGCACGGCATCGACGCAGCCGGTGCTGATGGCGCTTTGCGGCATGCCGTCGAAGCGGGCGCTCTCCGGGGTTTCGGCCAGCACCAGCCCGCCGGCGTCGCGCACATCGAGCAGGCCGTTGCTGCCGTCGGAGCCGGTGCCGGACAGCACGATGGCGGCGGCGCGCTCGCCCCAGGCGGCGGCCAGCGTGCGGAAGAAAATATTGATCGGCAACGACAATGTGCCATCTTTGGCGCGGTCGCGGCTGATCAGGCGCGCACCTTCGATGACGATGTCCTTGCGCGGCGGCAGCAGGTAAATGGTGTTCGGGCGCACCTCTTGGGCGTCGTGGACGGGGATGGCCGGCATGCTGGTGAAGCGCTCCAGCAGTTCGTCCATCAGGCTTTTGAAGTCCGGCGACAGGTGTTGGATGACCACGAACGCCATGCCGGTGTCCGGCGGCATGGCGCGGAACAAGCGCTCCAGCGCCTCCAGCCCGCCGGCCGAGGCGCCGATGCCGACAACATGGCTGGGCAGCAGCGGGTCGTCGCGGAAGTCGGCGTCCTGGCCTAAGGGTTGGGCGGTGTCTGTGGCGGGGTCGTTCATGGCGGTGTCACGCTGGGCGGGTTGGCGGGCGGATGGTCGGGGCGGTCTTCGGGCGGCATGGGCGCGAGGCTGTGAAAAAGTCCGCCGCCCCTGGCATGGCCGGGGCTTTCGGCGGACAGTCCGCCACAGTCTAGCCGATGGTGGCGAGTGTTTCCCGCAGCGCTTGCGCCAGCGGCCGCAGCACCGCCTCGACGGCATCGATGTGGGCGTCAAGGGTGGCCGGCGCGGGCTGCTGGTGCAGGGCCAGCTCCAGCGTGAGGCTGAGTTGGCGTAGTTCCTCGGCGCCGAGCGTCGCGGCGACGCCGCGCAGGTTGTGCGCCAGCCGGTGCGCCGCGCCCAGGTCGCCCTCGGCCAGCAGCGCGCGCAGCGTCGTGGCGTCGTCGGCGTGGTTTTGTATGAACAGTTTCAACATGCGCACATAGAGGGGCAAACGGTCGTGCACGGAGCGCAGCCCGGCTTCGATATGCAGCCCCGGCACGGCTTTGAGCGCTGCCAGCATGCTGTCGGCGGGGGCTTCCACGCGGCCGGGCGGCGCGGCGGCGGGGGCGGCGGCTTGATCCGCCGCCGCAGACAGCCAGCGCAGCAGGCTGGCGTAGAGCTTTTTCGGCTCGAACGGCTTGCCGAGATGGTCGTCCATGCCTGCGGCGAGGCAGCGCTTGCGGTCTTCCTCAAAGGCGTTGGCGGTCATCGCCAAAATCGGCAGCGCCGCCCTGCCGGGCAGTTGGCGGATGGCCCGCGTCGCCGCCAGCCCGTCCATGACCGGCATTTGCATGTCCATCAACACCAGCGCGTAGTCGCCGCCGCGCACCTTGTCCACCGCCTCGGCGCCGTCGCCGGCCACGTCCACGCGCAGGCCGGTGTTGGCAAGCAGTTCGAGAGCGACTTCCTGGTTGATCGGGTCGTCTTCGACCAGCAAAATCCGCCGGCCGCCGTGGCGCTTGGCCAACAGCACATCCAGCGGCAGGGTTTCTGTGGCTTCCTCGATGTCCGGTGCGGCGGGGACAGGCTCGCCCTGGCCTTTGCCGAAGCGGGCGGTTATCCAGAACGTGCTGCCGACGCCCGCCGCGCTGTCCACGCCGGCGTCGCCGCCCATCAGCACCGCCAGCCGCTTGACGATGCTCAGGCCCAGCCCGGTGCCGCCGTATTTGCGGGCGGTGGCCTCGTCGGCCTGGGCGAAGCTTTGGAACAGCCGCGCTTGCTGTTCGGGGGTCAGGCCGATGCCTTGGTCGGCGACTTCCAGCCGCAGCAGCACGGCGGTTTCCTCATCCTGCAACAGCCGCGCCCGCACGGCGATTTGGCCGCGCTCGGAAAATTTGATGGCGTTGCCGATGAGGTTGATCAGGATTTGGCCCAGGCGCAGGGCGTCGCCTTGCAGCGTGTCCGGCGCACCGGCCAGATCCTGTTCCAGCCGCAGTCCTTTGGCGGTGGCGCGTTCGCCGAGCATGGCGAAGGCGTGGCTGACGACTTGCGCCAAGCTGAATGGGGATTCCTCCAGCACCAGGCCGTCGGCTTCGATTTTCGACAGGTCGAGGA
>JBJSYU010000337.1:0-7946 GCA_046089945.1 Candidatus Methylumidiphilus sp. | reverse complement strand
GTCGATGAAGTCGATGTATTTTTGCTGCTGGTTGCGGTCTTGCTCCAAGCCAAACAGCCCGTTGACGGCGCTGTGGTAAACGTCTAGGCGGCGGCCGCGTGGATAACGCATATTAGGCAGGTTCAAACGCGCCACGATATTGTCGCTGCCCAAGTATTGCTCGGCGGGCAGTTGCGACAAGGCGCAGTGGATGAAGCGGAACGACAGGTAAGTATCTTCGTCGTCGCCCAATTGCAAATCCTTAGGGTATTTCCCCCGCCGCACAAACACCACGACCGGCACCAGCCGCGTGGTTTCCAGCAATTCTGACAAATCCAGGCAATAGCGCGCCAGCCGGTGTATCGAAAAATTGCGCGGCTGGGTTTCCTCCTCGACCACGAACACAACCGCCGCGCGCCGCCCGTCCGGCCATTCGACTTTGAGCGGCACGTCAAGCCTGCGGTAATGGCCGCCCAAGATTTCTTGCAGTTGCTCCTCGCGCACCGGGGTGATCGTCGCCTCGCCCAAATCGCGGGCATGGGCGAAGAACTCCAGCGCCGCCGCCGGGTAGTCGAGTATCAGGTTTTTGAAGCTTTGGTCGTGATCCATAAAGATGGCCTGCGCTGGCTTTTTGGGACAATACTCAAACGCTGGCCTCGGCGTCCGCCGCCGCAAGCCCCATCCAGCGATCCAGCAGCGTGTGCGCCTCGTCCACGCCCTGTTTGTCAAGCGATGAAAACAATTGCACGGACACGTCCAAATCGGCCACCTCGCGCTTCATCGTCGCCTGGACTTTCAGCAGCGTGGCCTTGGCCGGGCCACGGGTGAGCTTGTCGGCCTTGGTCAGGGCGATGTGCAGGGGCAGATTGCAGTGGCGGCACCATTCGATCATCGTCCAGTCAAACTCGGTCAGCGGATGGCGGATGTCCATCAGCAGGAACACGCCGCGCAGGCACTGCCGCCCCTCTAAATAGGCTTCCATGGCCTTGCCCCAGTTTTTTTGGATGGCGTCCGGCACTTTGGCGTAGCCGTAGCCGGGCAGATCGACCAGCCGGCGCTCGGCGTCGATCTCGAAAAAATTCAGCAACTGGGTGCGCCCCGGCGTCTTGCTGATGCGCGCCAGCGCCTTGTGGTCGGTGATGGTGTTGATGGCGCTGGACTTGCCGGCGTTGGAGCGGCCGGCGAAGGCGGCTTCAAAGCCTAAGTCCGGCGGCGCGTCCTTCAGATGCAAGGCGCTAATGAGATAATGGGCTTGGCGGTACAAAGGGTTCATCTGGATAAAGCTCGTTTTTGGTTGACTTTTCTAGTGTACCCATATTTCATTCACCGGTTAAAAGAAACCGCACGGCAAATTGGGCATTGTTGCGGACCAGGGTTCATCACACGAGGCACTGAAACATGAAAAAACACATCATCATTGGCTTAGGCTTGGCGGTCGCGGCGTTGTTCGCGGCGCAAGCGCAGGCTGCGGAATCCGCCACGCCAGTCAAGGGCGACGCCGCCGCCGGCAAGGCGAAGACGGAGACCTGCGCCGGTTGCCACGGCGAAGACGGCAACGCCAGCGCGCCGATTTTCCCGAAGCTGGCCGGCCAGCACCCGGCCTACCTGTCCAAGCAGTTGCGCGACTTCAAATCCGGCAAGCGCGTGGACGCGACCATGAACGCCATGGCCGCGTCATTGAGCGACGCCGACATGGCCGACATCGGCGCGTGGTATGCCCAGCACAAGGTCAAGCCGGAACCGGCGGAAAAGAACGAATTGGGCCAGAAGATTTACCGCTCCGGCCTGCCGGCCAAGTCGATCCCGGCCTGCGCCGCCTGCCACGGCCCGAAGGGCGAAGGCAACCCGACTTCGGCCTATCCGCTGCTCGGCGGGCAGTATTCCTCTTATATTGCCAAGATCCTGCATGACTACAAGTCGGTCGAGCGCAACAGCGACCCGAACGAGATCATGCGCATGATCGCCAACCGCCTGAACGACGACGAGATCAACGCGGTCTCCGATTTCGTCTCCGGCCTGCAATAAACTTTGGGAGACTACAAGCAATGCTTAAATCGGTTTTGAGTCTGGCCTTCCTGCTGGCCTTCGCGCCCCTGAGCTTCGCCGCAGAAGCCCCGCAAGCCGGCGAGGTCTACGATGTCATTTCCCCGGCTCACCCGACCGCCGATCCGTCAAAGATCGAAGTGGTCGAGTTTTTCTGGTACGGCTGCCCCCATTGCTACCATTTTGAACCGCACATCAAAGCGTGGCTGAAGACCAAGCCGGCCAATGTCGTGTTCATCCGCCAGCCGGCGGTGTTCAATCCGCATTGGGCGGCGCATGCCAAGGCGTTTTACACGGCGGAAGCCTTGGGCGTGCTGGACAAGCTGCACGATGATTTCTACGACGCCATCCAAAATAAGAAGGAAACCTTGGAGTCGGAGGCGGACTTGGCGAAGTTCTTCGCCGCCCACGGCGTCAAGGAAGAAGACTTCCACAAGGCTTACAAGTCCTTCGCGGTGGACGCCAAAATGCGGCAGGCCGAAGGCAAGGGCCACCCGTCGGCATTCAGTTACGGCGTCGATGGCACGCCGGCCTTGATCGTCAACGGCAAATACCGCATCGGCGCCGCCAAGGCGAAGAACTTCGACAAAATGATCGAGGCGACGAACGACTTGATCAAGCGGGAAAGCGTGGCCAAGCCGGCAAAATAAGTGCGGGAACCCATGCATCATGAAACCCCTGTCGACGCGGCAGGGGGCGGGCGGCTGAGGTTGGCAAGCTTCAACATCCAAACCGGCATCAACACCGCCGCCTACCATGAATATGTCACCGGCGGCTGGCGGCATGTGTTCCCCAGCAGCCGGCGCATCGGCAATCTGGATCGCATCGCCAAACTGCTTGCCCCGTTCGATTTGGTCGGCCTGCAAGAGGTCGATGGCGGCGGGGCGCGCAGCCATTTCATCGTGCAGACGGAATACCTCGCCCAGCACGGCGGCTTTCCGCACTGGCACAACCAAATCAACCGCCGCTTCGGCAACATCGCCCTGCACAGCAACGGCATGCTCAGCCGCTTCCAACCTAGCGCCGTCGCAGACTACCCACTGCCCGGCATGCCCGGGCGCGGCGCGCTGCTCGCCCGCTTCGGCCAGCGCCCAGAAACCGCCTTGCACCTGTGCGTCATGCATCTGGCCCTAAGCCGCCGCGCCCGGCTGAAACAACTGGCCTTCATCGTCGAAATCATCCAACACCTGCCGCATGTCGTGCTGATGGGCGATTTGAACTGCGCCCACGACTCCGAGGAAATCCGCCTGCTGACGCGCACCACCGCGCTGTGCGACCCGTTCTGCGTGGTCAAGACCTTCCCCAGTTGGCGACCCAAAATCATGCTCGACCATATTTTAGTGACGCCGGCAATCCAGGTGGACAAACTCTGGGCGCTAAACTTCCCCTGCTCTGACCATCTGCCGATTGCCATGGAGGTGACTTTGCCGGCGGGTTTGGGGCTGGCGGAAAACGCCATCTCGCCACGCAGCGCCTAAAGCTCAGGCAAGCATCGGCTCGCCGACTTAGGCAAGTCCTAAAAACCTTGCGCCTAGGCTTGCATTCGGCCTAAATTTCGGCCAAAGTTTGGCCTCGGCGGCTGTCCGCCTGCCAACGCGCTGCGACTTAACGAAGCGCTGAATTTAAGTCCCCTCGCCCTGTGGGGAGAGGGTTAGGGTGAGGGGCAAACGATTGGATTTTTAAGACTCTCACGCCAACCCTCCCCCTAAGCAAAGACTTAATCAGCGCTTCCCTAAGGCCGCCACCGATGTCCTTCACCCTCGAACAAATCACCCGCCTCGCCCCCGACGACGCTTCGATGAAAGCCGCCAAAGGCTTGGCGAACGCCAGCCATTGGCCGCTGCTCGGCGCGTCCGACGCCGCGCTGTGGGGCGAATGCCAAGGCAGCGGCTCCAAGCCTTATCAAGTGCAAATGGATCGGCCCGGCTCGGCTTTCCGCTGCACCTGCCCCAGCCGCAAATTCCCCTGCAAGCACGGCCTCGCCCTGCTGCTGCTGCACACGCAAAAGCCGCAGGCTTTTGGCGAGGGCGAGCCGCCGGCCTGGGTCACGGAATGGCTGGCCGGCCGCCAGCAAAAGGCCGAAAAGCAAGAACAGAAAAAAGCCGCCGCCGACCCGCCCAATCCAGAGGCCACCGCCAAGCGCGAAGCCAAGCGGCGGCAGCGCATGGACGCAGGCGCCGACGAACTGCGGCGCTGGCTGCACGACCAAACCCGGCAAGGCTTGGCGAACCTGCGCACAGGCACCGACTGGCGCGGGCTGGCGGCGCGCATGGTGGACGCGCAAGCGCCGGGCTTAGGCTCGCGGGTACAGGCGTTAAGCGAACTCGCCGCCGCCCCCGGCGACTGGCCGCCGCGCCTGCTGGCGGCGATGGGCCAGTTGCAACTGCTGCTCGACGCTTGGCGGCGCTTCGACACGCTTTCCCCGCCGCAACAAGCCGATATCAGCATGGCGATGGGCTGGCCGGTGGACAAAGACGAGGTGCTGCGCGACGGTGAGCGCGTCAACGACGGCTGGCTGGTGCTGGGGCAGACCATCGAAGAAAACGACAAACTGGCCGAGCGCCGCGTCTGGCTGTATGGCCGCGACAGCCAGCGCTACGCCCTGCTGCTGGATTTCGCCCACGGCAACCGCGCTTTCAGCCCGGTGCTGCTGACCGGGGCCGTCTATCGCATGACCCTGGCCTATTACCCCAGCGCCCAGCCGCGCCGCGCCCTGGTCGCCGACCTGCCGCAGATGGAAGCCGACAGCCCCGCCTTGGCCGCAAGCCCGCTGGAACAGGAACTCGCCCGCCTTGCCGACGCTATCGCCGCCAATCCTTGGGGCTTCTCTTGGCCGCTGCGGCTGGCCGAGGCGGTGCTGGGCGTCGAGGCCGGGGCATGGTTTGCGCAAGACGCCGCAGGCGTCCGCTTGCCGCTGAATATTGCCGACAACGAGGCTTGGCAATTTGCCGCCGCCGTCGGCGGCGCGCCGACCACGCTGTTTGGCGAATGGGACGGCCAGCGCCTGTTGCCGTTGAGCGCCTGGGGCGAAAAACTGCTGTGGATTTTGGGAGGACAACGCTGATGCAAGCCCTGCAACAACTCGCCGCGCAAGCCATCGTCGGCACCGACCGCCAGCCGCTGACCCTGCCGACCCTGCCCGGCGCGGCCGGCGAACTGCTGGCGGCGTTGACACAAACCCAATCCGAACCGCCGGAAACCCTGCTGCGCGCCGCCGGCGTCGTCGCGCTGTGCGGCCTGGCCGGCCATCGCCCGACGATCACACAGACGCCAACCGCCGAACCCTGCCCGGCGGAAACCCTGCCGCCCTGCCAAGACGCCGAACTCGCCGGCCTGCTCGACCAAATTTTAAGCGGCAACCATGCCCGCCTACAGGCCGAAGCGCTGCGGCGGCTGGCCGGCGCCGCCCTGCCCTACCCCTTGCTGCCGAAAGCGCTGGAACTCGGCCGGGGCAACCGCGCCCTGCGCCCGCCCCTGCTGGCCGTGCTGGGCCAGCGCGGGCATTGGCTGGCGCGGCAAAACCCGGAATGGGCGTATGCGGCCGGCACCTTGCAAGACCATCCGCTCGACATCGCCGTCTGGGACACCGGCAGTCTGGATCAAAGGCTGGTGTATCTGCGCCGCTGCCGGGCCGACGACCCGCCGCGCGGTCGCGAACTGCTTGCCGCCGCCTTGCCGGAGGCGAACGCCAAAGAACGCGCCGCGCTGCTGGCCGAACTGGAGACGCAGCTAAGCCCCGCCGACGAAGACCTGCTGGAAACCCTCCTGCTGAAAGACCGCGGCAAAGAAGTCCGCCAAACCGCCGCCGCGCTACTGGCCCGCCTGCCTGCCAGCCGCTACGCCGGCCGCATGCAAGCGCGGCTGGAAACCTGCCTCAGCACTGAACGCAAACTGCTGCGCAGCAAGCTGATCCTCACCCCCCCGGAAACCTTCGGCGCCGACTGGAAAAACGACGGCCTCGAAGAAGCCAAGCCGACATACGAACCGTTAGGCCAACGCGCCTGGTGGCTGTATCAACTCACCTGCGCCACGCCGCTTCACTGGTGGACGCAACACACCGGCATGACCCCCGACGCGCTGCTGGCCTGGGCGGAAGACGGCGAATGGCGCGACGCGCTGTGGCGCGGCTGGCTGGACGCGCAAAACCGCAGCGCCGACCCCCTCTGGGCCGAAGCCTTCCTCAGCCGCTGGCCGCACAAAAAACTCCACATCGACGCCTTCCGGCTGATCCGCTGCCTAGAGCTGACAGAACGCGAACGGCACTGGCTGCGCCTGCTGCAAGAAGCCGCCGGCCAACGCAACCTAGGGCGCACCTTGCTGGAAATCACCGCCGTGCTGCCGCTGGAGGCCGCGCCGTTCTCCGTCGAATTCGCCCGCGCCATCCTCGCGCAAATCGTCGCCAACCTCAGCGACCCCAACCACGGCAACCACGACTACTACCTCCGGCAAGCCCTGCCCGACTTCGCCTGCCTGCTGCCGCCTGAATTATTTCCCGAAGCGCAAACCCTGCTGGCGGCGATACCCGACGAGGCCCTGGCCTACGGCGGCGCCGACGTGCGCCTCAGCGCCATCATCGAACAACGCAACATCCTCCACACCCATCCCTTATTGCACCGGAGCCAACCATGAGCCAAATCCTGCGCGAACATGCCGAACAACAATACGCCGAAGAACTGGACGCCCTGAAGCAAACCGACACGCGCCAGCGCCCGACCAACTGGGCCATGTCGCCCTGGGCGGTGGCGACCTACCTGCTCGGCGGCAAGCTTGATAATGGTTTTGAGGTCAGCGCCAAATACATCGGCAACCGCCGCGTCATCGAAATCGCCGTGGCGACCTTGGCGACCGACCGCGCCCTGCTGCTGTTCGGCGTGCCGGGGACGGCCAAATCCTGGGTGTCCGAACACCTCGCCGCCGCCATCAGCGGCGACTCCACGCTGCTGATCCAAGGCACCGCCGGCACCAGCGAAGAACAACTGCGCTACGGCTGGAACTACGCCCGCCTGCTGGCCGAAGGCCCGACGCCCGCCGCGCTGGTGCCAAGCCCGCTGATGCGCGCCATGGAAACCGGCCGCATTGCCCGCGTCGAAGAACTCACCCGCATCCCCGCCGACGTGCAAGACACGCTGATTTCCATACTCTCCGAAAAAACCCTGCCCATCCCCGAACTCAACAGCGAAGTGCAAGGCGCCCGCGGCTTCAACGTCATCGCCACCGCCAACAACCGCGACAAAGGCGTCAACGAACTGTCCAGCGCCCTCAAGCGCCGCTTCAACACCGTCATCCTGCCCCTGCCCAGCAGCGAAGCCGAAGAAGTCAGCATCGTCGCCAAGCGCGTCGGCGAAATGGGCCGCAGCCTGCAACTGCCCGCCGAGCCGCCCGCGCTGAAAGAAGTCCGCCGCGTCGTGCAAATCTTCCGCGAACTGCGCAACGGCCAGACCGAAAACGGCAAACTCAAACTCAAATCGCCCAGTTCCACCCTCAGCACCGCCGAAGCCATCTCCGTCATCAACAATGGCATGAGCCTGGCCGGCCACTTCGGCGACGGCGTCATGCGCGCCCCCGACGTCGCCTCCGGCCTCATCGGCGCAGTAGTGAAAGACCCGGTGCAAGACGCCGTCGTCTGGCGCGAATACCTCGAAGCCGTCGTCAAAGAACGCGCCGAATGGAAAGACCTATACCGGGCTTGCCGGGATAATGAATTTTGAGGATAGCGGAAGGGGTTTTGTCCTGGAGTCCAAAGCTTGCTTTGGACGGATTGAAATGTCCAAAGCAAGCTTTGGACTCCATGCAGCCGTAGCGCCGGCATCTTGCCGGCCTTTGCCTTTTGGAGCGCCGGCATCTTGCCGGCCAAAGCCTCAAAGCCATTAACTTAACCCTGCCGACGGCTTTTTATTTGGAGTCCAAAGCTTGCTTTGGACGGA
>JBJSYU010000336.1:0-5924 GCA_046089945.1 Candidatus Methylumidiphilus sp. | reverse complement strand
GCCACGCTGGATGTGCAAAGCAGCGAAACTATTGGCGCATTGGCCGGCGCGGCCGGCGCCCTGGTCAAGCTGAACGGCAACACTTTGACCGCAGGCGATGCCCACGACAGCGAATTTGCCGGCGCGCTCAGCGGCACGGGCGGCCTGGACAAGCAAGGCGCAGGCACCTTGACCCTGTCCGGCGCCAACAACTACACCGGCCAAACCCACATCGGCGCGGGCACGCTGGCGCTGCAAAACGCCGACGCCATCGCCGCCAGCAGCCAAGTCAGCGTCGGCGCGGGCGGCGGGCTGGCCTTGGGCAGCGACCAAACCCTCGCCCAATTGACCAGCGCGGGCGGCGCGTCGGTCAATCTCAACGGCCACACCTTGGCCACGGCCTCGGCCAATTTGTCGGGCGGGCAATTGCAAGGGACGGGAACGCTGGACATGGGCGGCGGCACGTTGACCGTGGACGGCGCCGTCACGTTAGGCAGCGGCGTCACCGTCAGCAACGCGGGCCAAGCCTTGATCGCCGCAAACGGGCAGTTGGGCGGGGCGGGGCAATATGTGCAGACGGCGGGGCAAACCCAGGTGGACGGCACGTTGGCGGTGGCTTCGACGCAGTTGCAAGGCGGCGTGCTGCGCGGTTCCGGCACGGTGGCAGGCACCCTCGCCAATGCCGCGACCATCCAGGGCGACGGCGCGGCGGGCTTGACCTTGGCCGGCGATGTCAAAGGCGCCGGCGGCTACACCGGCCTGGTGAACTTCGCCGGGGCGTTCTCCCCCGGCAACAGCCCGGCCCTGATCCACGCGGAAAACCTCAATTTCACGTCCACCAGCCGGCTGCTGATGGAACTGGGCGGCTTGGCGCGCGGCACCGAATACGACGCCATCGACGCGCAGACCGTCAAGCTCGGCGGCGCGTTGGACGTGCAGCTCATCAATGGCTTCGTGCCTAAGGCCGGCAACCAGTTCGACTTGATCCGGGCGCAGTCCATCACTGGCGCGTTCAACGCGCCGTTCGTCTGTCCCGACACCTATGTCGGCGAATGCCGGCTCAGCAACGACGGCGCCAACCTGTCGCTGTTGTTCCTGCCGACCAACCCCGCCCCGGTGCGCGCCGCCGAAGACATCCTGCCAGCGCCGGCGCAGGCGCGGCTGACCCCGCTGCTGTTCCAGCCAGGCGGCAAAGCGCTGTACGACTATGCCATCGAGCAAATCAAACCGCGCCAAGCGTCCAACCTGACCGCCCTCAGCACCTTGACCGCCAACATCCAAGTCAACAACATCACCCAGCATTTGATGAACTGGCGTTCCTCGCTGCGCAGCCAAAACCAAGCCATGCAGGCGGTGGGCCTGAACATCAACGGCATGAGCCTGCCGGGCCTGTGGCCCGCGCAGGCCGCAGGCGGCGGGGCCGGCGATGGCGACGACGATTGGCTCAGCCGCTTGGGCGGCTTTGCCAATGGCCGCTTCGAGTTTGACAACCGCAGCACGACGGCCTTGCAGCGCGGCTACAACGCCAACATTTACGCCTTCACCGCCGGCGTCGATTACTGGGTCAGCAAGCGCTTTCTGGTCGGCCTCGCGGCGGTCTACAACTACACCGACAACCGCCTCAACGGCCAAGGCGGGGCGCAGTATGTCAACGGCTACGGCATGACCGGCTTCGCCTCGCTGTACCTGACCGACCACTGGTATGTGGACATGATGGCCAACGGGACGTACAACGAATACAGTTCCAAACGCAACATCGCCTATGTCGATGCCGTAGGCCCAGTCAACACCACCGCCTACGGCCACACTGACGGCCTGCAAAGCCACTACAGCGTCAACACCGGCTACGAGTTCCCGGTCAAGGAATGGACATTCGGCGTCCGCGCCCGCACCGAGTACATCAACACGCCCGTCGGCGGCTTCAGCGAGTCCGGCGCCCTGCTCGGCCTCAACCTATCCTACCCCTACCGCTCGGTGGACTCGCTGACCTCGACCTTAGGCGGCATCCTCTCGCACACCGCCAGCACGCCAGTGGGCGTGTTCGTGTCGCAACTGGTGTTGGAATGGGAGCATCAATACATGAACAACGTGCCCGTCAACGGCGTCAGCTTCATTGGCGACCCGGCCCGCGCCTTCAACAACGCCGTAGACAGCCCCGGCCGCGACTACTGCAACATCCGCACCTCGGTTTCGGCGCAACTGGCCGACGGCGCGTCCGCCTTCATCCAGTACGACACCACCTTAGGCGTGGACAACTTCAGCCGCAACGCCGTCAATGTCGGCCTGCGCATGGAGTTTTGAGGTGGGTATTGCGGAAACCCCCGTCCGACAGCGGGGCAAAGCCGTTTAAGGACGCGCTGATGAAGTCTAAGCTTGCCCGCCCTCGCAGGCGGCTGGGGTGAGGGAGCTTAGTTCAGAGCTTGCTTAGTGGGCGCGCGGGCGCGCAAACAGTCCATTGTCCCTGCGCGGCAGGCCGCCGCCATCGCCCCGCCAGGATTTACGCATTAAAATACCCCGCCCGCATAGTGCGGACACCGCTTAAGCCGCGCAAGTTTTGGCGCGGCCGCAACGGGGTTGACCGCCCGCGATAACATGCGGCCTAATGCTTTCATTAGAAGTAGGAAGACACCAATGGCTGACCTAAAGCGCGTTTTTGCGCAACACAATACCGCGACCGAGCAGATGGAGTGGTTTTTCATGGCAAGAGAGGGGCTGGAAGGGCCGTTCGAGTCAGAGGACGCCGCCCAAGCCGCCTTGGAGCGTTATATCGAATATTGCCTGTTCGACCAAAACCGGGTGTTTGCCCAGCGCAGCGAAACAAGCAACGAGATTGAATGGTTTTTCATCACCCGTGGCGGGTTTGAAGGCCCGTATGCCACGGAAGCGCTTGCCAACAAGGCGCTGATGAATTATGTGCAGGCGAAAATTCAAGAGCGCTCCAAGCTGGGGTAACGCCCGCCGCGCTGCCGGGCCTGGCGCGGAACCACACGCACCGACCCGCCCAACCCGTGGGATGAAAAAACACCTCCCACGCCTGTTGCATCGTTCCCGCGCTCAGCGTCAAAGCCATTAGGGAACCTCTGATTAAGCCTTTTCTCCCTCGCGCGAAGGGGGAAAGGGTTGGGGCGAGGGGCTTATTCAGAGCCTCCTTAAGCTAATGGCTTTGACCCCTAGGGGCTTGGCGACAGCGCTGGGCCTTTAGGGCCTCAAACCGCCCCGCGCAATTCCTTCTTCACTTCGACGACCTGGGCCAGCGCCTCTTCCCAAGACACTTCCGGATACTTCGGGTGGTAATCCGTTTTGACGGTGTTGTAGACGGTGATCACTTTGTCGCCGGCGCTCTGGCCTTTAAAATCAGTCTTCTCCAAGGCCAGTTCCTCGTTCAGTTCATTCCAAACCGTACCCTCGCCTTCGACCATCGGCAGCAGCACATGGTGGACGCCGTGGAATTTGACTTGTATGGGCTTGGGAATGTTTTCGACATAAAACACCGCAGCCAAATCCTCCGCCACGTCCGCCGCGTATTTCGCGTAAAACAAGGGCAGAAAGTCAAGCTTTTCAAGAAAGCCTGAGACAAACAGGATTTTGTCAACCCCCGCCAGCAGGGCGACCTGTTTGATGCAGGACAACGGCGGCTTGCGCCTGCCTAAGGCGTCCGCGATCTCACCTTCCGCCAGCACCAAATCCCCGCGATAAGCGTCCAGATTAGGCTGGGTAGTCTTTTCCTTGATATTGGTGTTGGTCAGCAACGCATTTTCATCGTACCGGTTAAGCAGCATGGGCATTCCTCAGAGTCAGTTGGGTGATGGTGATGAAATAACCTTAACAGCTTTCATGCCATAGACATTTATTAAATTAAAACAGCGTTTTAGCCTATTAAACGAGGGGCTGGCCTGTCACAAGATGGACATTTGTCGGGAACGCGACAAAGCGTGAAGGCCGCCCGCAGATGCAGGGTCTGGGTGGCCCGATCTGCTGGGCGTCAAGTTTCCTAACTGCCCACCGGCCCTGCTCCCCCGGCCCCAGCCGGGTCGGCTGGGCAGTAATATTCGCCGCCACCTAAGCCCAAACCCGCCCCTATTGCCACGCCGGATCGGCGGGGTTTTTGGGCGTGGGAATTGCCATTGCTTGGGGTACTATGCGGCGCGGGCGTGGGAACAAATTACCCGATCTCCGGCAGAGCCAAGGCTTGCGCGCCCTCTAGTGGCTGGCGCAGGGAAAGCCATTGCCGCCCTCCCCTCCTAGGCTGGATTTGCCGTAACGGCAGGGCGTCCATGGCCAAACTTCTTGGGGCTTGGATTTCCCCGCAGCCTGCTTTCCAAGCGTTTACTGGTACTGGGACTATCCTTTGGCGGCTGCGTAACAAGCCACATGGCCCCGGCACAAATCGGAGAAAGTTTTCCCCGCCTTGTGCGCTGCCATGGGCGACAGGCAGGCAGCGGCAAAGTTATTTGCAGGCAAGACGAACGCACGGCAGTAAAACGGCAAAATAGTGTTTGATTACTGGCAACTCTTCGCTATAATGTCTTTGCTTTAATATATCATTACCCACAACACCAGACTGGAGAGATCCTATGAGCGAGCATTTGCATGAACTGTCCGAAGCGGAATTGGCCCAACTGATTGACAACGCCCAGAAAACCCTGCGTGATCGGCAGATAGGCAAGCGCAAGGAAGTGACCGCCCAAATCAAAGAGCTGGCCGCGTCAATTGGATACGCCGTTGAGTTGACCGAATTGTCCTTTGACAAGGCTAACGCAGGCTCCAGAAAAGGCTCCAAGGTTCCGGTGAAATACCGTGACCCGAGCAACCCCAAGCACCAGTGGAGTGGCCGCGGCATGAAGCCGAAATGGCTGCGCGAACTGTTGGAACAAGGCCGCACCCTGGAAGAATTCAGCGTCGCTTAACGCGCCACACATACCCGCCCGGTGGCCTGGCTTGATGGCAAGGCCGCAGGGCGGTTATTATCCGCCCTCAATAATGTCAGCTGCCCGCCTGTCGGCAGTCCCGCCCCTAAGCCACTAGGGCAGATCGAAAAACCTCTTGCGCTCGTGCCTCGGCAGGCTCGCTGGTCGCCCAGTCCATAATCTTGCGGCAAATCCTCAAGCTACTCGATAAGCGCACAGACAAGCGGTTTGGCCTTCCCCGGTCAGCGCGACTGGACTCACAAGTATCCTCTCGGAACAGTTCTCCGCCATGGCGGAGGCGCATCCAGACTGTGCTGTGCGCCGTTTGGGCGTCGAACCCCGCGCCATCCGTCCGGGCGATGCGCTGATCGCGCAATTTCGCCCTATACCCCACGCCACCGGCACGCTAACGCCAAGCCCCTCTCAATCCCTCCGCGTTTAGCTGGCCTTTTGGGGCAGGACGCAGCGCTCCCGTCATTAAGGAAGCTCTGATAAGTCCCCCTCGCCCTGTGGGGCGAGGGGCAAACAATTGAATTTTAAGGCCCATTCCCCAACCCTCACCCTGCAAAGGGGAGGGGGTAGCGCTTATTCAGAGCTTCCCCATAGCGGCGGCAAGCCGCGTTGAGTACACCCCGGGAGCGCCGACATCCTGGGAGCGCAGCCCCTAGCCCGCCTGCGGGCGAGGCGACCGCGCACTTGCTGCGATAAACCAATCAAACCCATGGCCGCGAAGACATGGCCGAGGCGTAGAGGCGCCGACGGCCGAACGCAGCATCAGCTTCATTGCAGTGCCGATGCGTCGGCCAAGACTTGTTGCGCCAGTCGGCGGAAGCGATTCTGGCGAAATGGACGGGGTTGAGTTGGCGCAGAGCCGCTGCGCGCAAGCAACCCGCCGGAGCGCCTGAACAAGGAGATTGCGGGTTCCCCAACGAGGCCCGCAAAGCGGCTGGCGGGACACAAGGATGCAGGGAAGCCGACGCGTGGAGCTGTAGACCTTGCCCAAAATCGGCGGCGCGGCAAAACCGCCGCCACCTGAAT
>JBJSYU010000335.1:0-14379 GCA_046089945.1 Candidatus Methylumidiphilus sp. | reverse complement strand
GCGCTTGCTTCAACAGGATCAACAACGTATCGTACAAAACGGAAGGCTGGGGCATGGCGAAGGCGTCCTTTGGAATCGGTTCGGACGCATAGTTTGCCCCGCCTTCCGCCCTCTTTGGCCCGTTTTGTCAGTCAATCAGCTCGGGATGGACTCATCTCAGAGCTAATCTGACTACGCTCAGGCCAACATTCTAAAAACCCACAAGAGAACAGTTAGTATATCGGCCATATCATGCAAGATACGGAGCGTTTCCTCTATCTCTGCCACATGGCTAAGGTTTAGGTACACAACCACTCCGCAGGTTATTAATAGGACTGTTATCAGTCTGTTCATCTGTCTTCCTCCTTTTTTACGCCCTAACTTCTTCTCTATGTTTTGCACAGGGACGATGTGCATCCACACAAGGATTTGCGTGGAAAATGATTATGTCCTCCTGATTTTAGGTTCTAAACGAAGTAGCCAATCCCCAAATGGCCTAACGCCCACGATCACCGCCCCGCACGGCCCCACCCCACAAAACCCGAAAATACAAAGTCGCTTCGTGGCGCGGGTGCGCTGGATCGGCGTGTGTTAGGCGCAACGATTAACATCCGGCGCAATACGCTTCACTATTGCGCCCTACGGCCCTATGAAGTCGGGAGTTGTGGCAGTTTTGTAAGTTCAACAAGCAGGCGAGTTTGTTTTTCTATCTGTGATTCCAGATGTCTTTGTAAACGAACTATTCTTTCATTATAGATGGCGAATTCATTAGGGCATTCTAACCTCCTGTGTGACTCACAAATATTTGTGAGAATTGCATCCATTATCTGCTCAACTCGACTCATACTTTGGTCTAATTGCGTAAGTTGAGATAATAAATATTCGTGTTTTTTCTCGGTGTTCGTGTTCATTTGTGCTTTTCTTGACAGAAGAAGTAGGGGTGACTAAAAACCGGGTTTGCATCGCGCACCATTTGCAATGTTTGGTGGGCATTGCAATGGATTTTAAATCAACCGCAATATTGCCGCCATAATCCGTAATCTTAGGATTATTAACATCCGCAAAGGTGCGTAATTTTAACCCTATAAAGTTGCTCACCGTTTCGTTTTTCAAAAAGGTATTTCAGAGCAGCGCGTGGGCAGACGATAAAGCCTTCTGCCCATCCTACTTGACTTTCTTGGGCGGGGGATAAACTGCAAGCTTTAAAGCAATGTATTCATCGGAGAGTTCACACATGTAAGTAAACGCTTTCGTGTATTCCTCTTTTGCCGATGCAACCATCTCGCTATGTAACTGCGTTGCTTGGGTTGTCTTGATGCCGACGTTCAATGCAGACTCAAGAAACAATCTCTCTCCACGGATGAGAGATGCCCATGTTGTACGCAATATCGCAGATACTTCCCGTGCCTCTTGCCAGCGTTCGTATGCTTCTTGTATGTCTTTTTTCTTGGTTGCCATCTTTACTCCTCATCAGTAGAATTTTATCGATGCCCAACTAACGCCAGCGTTGAGCAACTTTATCAAACAACAATCACACTAACCGCCTCCGCCCAAACCCCATTGCCGCCGGAGCCTACACCCCGGACGCGCACCCAATAGGTTTGCGCGGGGGTCAGGTTTTCCAGAAGGATACGGCTGCTGGTGGTGGAGGTGAGGGTGTGTTTCCAATTGGCTTCCACGGTGGGGTCGCCTTGGGCGGTTTGCACTTCGTAGCTGCCTGCGCCGGTTAGGCGGTCTACGCGGACTTCCAAGGTGCCGCTGCGTTGTCCATGGCTGACGCGCAGGCCGGTGGGGGCGGGCAGGATGCCGCTGTTTTGGCCGCGTTGAATGTCGCGGCGCAGGTCGTAGCCGGTGCTGCTGAGGATGTCGGTGTCGCCTTGGGCGATCATTTCCAGATAGGGGGCAAGCTGTCCGAACAAATCGACTAGGGCTTGCCGGGCGGCGTTGCGCTGTTTGATTTTGAGCGTGTCGCGGGTCAGGCTGGCGTGATAGGCTTCGCGGTAGGCGTTCAGCGCGTCATTCAGCCGACTCAGGGAGGGGACTTGCGGCAACCAGGGTTCGGGATAGTGCGGGTTTGCCGTCAAGGCGGCAATGATATGCCCCGCCTTCGCCTGAAAATCGGCTTCGCTGAGGCGCTGGAAAGAGATAATGAGCTTGGCTTGCACGGCTGGCTCCTCTTTAAGGGCTTGGAAATGATGGCTGTCTGCTTTGGTTGCACGGACTGGACAGCTTTAGTTGTTGCAGATTTTATTCCCGCGCCAGTCGAATGCAAAGTGAATATTGCCCATTTTTGGCCGCAAATTCTGCTTGACATGCGCTTGGCAATCTGAGGCGCATGGCGATTATGCCATGCCATAGCACAGACATTTTTAGTTTGTTTTCCCTCACAAAATGGGTTTGTTTGATGTCAACGCTGCGGCGTTCCCATGCACCGTGGTTTATGTGCATAAACAAAGCGGCTTGGCCCCCAAGCACTGCAAGCCATGCGCCCATGCAATTGGATTTTGTGCCCAAGCATTGATGGCGGTGCGCCCAAGCAAAGCTGCTTTGTTCCCATGCTTTGCTGTCGGTGCGCCCATACAAAATGCTTTTGTTTCCTTGCCATCGTCCATCGTTCTCACGCTCCGCGCCAACAGAGCTTTGGAGTGCAAGATTTATCTTGCACGTATTTTCAAGGGCTTGCGCCCTGTGCAAGATAAATCTTGCACTCCCGTTTTGGCTTACGTTAATGGCTTTGACGCTCCGCGTGGGAACGATCAATCACGCCGAGGAACGCTGGAAAACCGCGCACGGGTGCATTTCCCAGGCAACACACAGCGCATCCTTCAAACCGTCCCCCCAATCCGGTAAGATACGCGCCTTTGATTTTGACGGCCCGCCAAGGCCACGCCACCGCAATTTTTGTCACACTGAGAGAAAGAGGAACTGCCATGAGCCAGACCGCTAACGCTTTGATCGAAAACTACTATGCCGCCTTCAACGCCGGCGACATGGACACGTTTTTCAGCCTGCTGACCGAGGATGTCATCCATGACACCAACCAAGGCTCCCGCGAGATCGGCAAGGCACCGTTTAAGGCGTTCATGGAGCGCATGAACCGCAACTACAAGGAGCAGTTGGTGGAGATGGTCATCATGAGCAACGATGCAGGCGACCGCGCCGCCGCCGAGTTCGTCGTGCTAGGCGAATATCTGGTCACGGATGAAGGCTTGCCGGAGGCGAAGGGCCAGAAATACCGCCTGCCGGCCGGGGCGTTCTTCGACATCCGCGACGGCCTCGTCGCCCGCATCACCAATTACTACAACCTGGAAGACTGGATCGCACAAGTTAGCCAGGCGTAAAACCCATGTCCGACATCCGCATCCAGCACTTGTCCGGGCCGGACATTGCGCCGTGGATCGCCGATTTGGCGCGGCTGCGCATCACGGTGTTCCGCGATTTTCCGTATTTGTACGACGGCACCACCGAGTACGAAGAGAACTACTTGCAGACCTACATCAACACGCCGGACAGCATCGCGGTGTTGGCGCTGGACGGCGGGCAGGTGATCGGCGCGTCCACCGGCCTGCCGATGGCCGATGAAACCGAGGAATTCCAGCGGCCGTTCATCGCACAAGGCTACGACCCGGCGAAGGTGTTTTATTGCGCCGAGTCGGTGCTGTTGAAGGAGTATCGCGGGCGCGGTGTCTACAAGCATTTCTTCACCGGACGCGAAGGCCACGCCCGCCAATTGAACCGTTTTGACTGGTGTTGTTTCTGTGGTGTGCAGCGCCCGGAAGACCATCCCCTGCGCCCGGCGGACTATGCGCCGCTGGATGCGATATGGCAGAAGTTTGGCTATGCCAAGCAACCGCAACTGCGCACCGCATACCATTGGAAGGATATCGACCAAGACGACGAAACCGACCATGAGATGGTGTTTTGGTTGAAATCAATCCAAGGCAGCGCTGATTAAATCCCCTCTCCCCAACCCTCCCCCCGCGAGGGGGAGGGAGCCACTACTTATTCAGAGTTTCCCTAAAAGGTGTAGCAATGAGTGCCAAGGCTTTCCGCCTCGCGGCGGCGCAGTATGATATAGGTTTTTTTGCAAGCTGGCCGGAGTATGCCGCCAAAGCCGCGCGCTGGGTGGCGGAGGCGGCGGACGCCGGTGCGAAAATGCTGCTGTTCCCGGAGTATTTCAGCATGGAACTGGCTTCGCTGTTTCCCGAAGCGGTGTACAAATCGCTGTCCGGACAATTGGAAGCCTTGCAGACACTATATCCGGATTTTTTGGGGCTATACCAAGGCTTGGCGCAACAGCATGGGGTATACATCTTGGCCGGATCGTATCCGGTATTGCAGGATGATGGCACATACCGCAACCGCGCTTGGCTGTTTCGACCGGACGGCAGCAGTGATTTCCAAGACAAGCTGCAAATGACCCGCTTCGAGAACGAGCAATGGCTGATTACGGCGGGCGATGCGATTAAATTGCTGGACACCGAGTTTGGCAAAATTGCCGTCAATATCTGCTACGACAGCGAGTTTCCCATCATCGCCCGCAAGCAGGTCGAAGCCGGGGCCGATTTGATTCTGGTGCCTAGCTGCACCGACACGCTGGCCGGCTATTGGCGGGTGCGCATCGGCTGTCAGGCCCGCGCCTTGGAAAACCAGTGCTATGTCGTGCAATCGCCGACGGTGGGCCTTGCGCCTTGGTCGGAGGCGGTGGATGTCAACATCGGCGCGGCCGGGGTGTACACGCCGGTCGATTACGGCTACCCCGACAACGGGGTGTTGGCAATTGGCGACATCAACCAAACGCAGTGGGTGTACGCCGATATCGACCTGTCCACCATCGCCAAAGTGCGCGAAACCGGGCAGGTGTTCAACTACCGCGACTGGCCGAAGCAGTTTCGCTGTGCTTGATTTTCATTGCATGTCAACGGCTTAAAAATTTTGGGCCATGTCGCACGGCGGAACGCCGAGGATCACCCAAACGTTCCGCCGCCCCGCCGCTAGGCTGCGGCCACATTTCGCAAAACGCATACGATTTCACTGGTTTTTTGCAATTTGCATCTATAAACTATCATGTAGTTTGCAAATTGAAACAAAAAGGCTAGTGTCATGTGCATGTTCTTCAGGCTTTGCGCCATCCTGCTGTTGTTGACGGTCGGCCAGGCTTACGGGCAGACCGCCTGCCAATATCTCGCCTACGACGGCTTCAACTATCCCGACGCGACGCCGCTAAACGGCGGCACGGGTGGCCCCGGCTGGGAACGGGCTTGGGAAGTGCAAGGCAGCAACACCGCCATCCCCGGCTATCAAAGCAAAGGCACGGCCTCGCTGGCTTATGCCGATTTGCAAACTTATGGCCGCTATGCCATGGGCGGCAAGTCTTATCTGGCCGCAGGCCGCAAGCTCGACCTGTCCGCCGCCGGGCCGTTCGCCGCGTATCTGAGCAACGGCGCCATCGCCGCCAACGGCCAAACCCTGTGGATGAGCGCGATTTTGCGCAAGGACACGCTGAACGACTCCGGCGTCTGGGTGCAGTTGCACGGCGACAATAACCCCTGGTACATCCACAATCCGCATATCGGCTTCGGCTTCATCGGCCCGACTTCAAAAGTCGGCAGCGTCCGCTATTGGGCTTTGCAGGTCAACGACACCACGTTGATGACCAACACCCCGGTGGTGGCCGGCCAGCCGGTGTTTTTCGCGCTGTCGGTGCGCTTCGACAGCGTCGCTGGCAACATCATCCAGCTTTACCTGAACCCCACCAGCCTCGGCGCCGACACCCCGCCGACGCCGACCATGAACCACACCCTGCCCGGCGCCTTGGCCTTCCGCAGCGTCGGCCTGTATTTAGGCTCAGACCCCGGCTTCGGCGCGGTGGACGAACTGCGCTTGACGGACTCTTGGACTTGCGCGACGCCCAACCCTGGCGTCGAAGTCAAACTGCCGCCGACCGCCGTCATCAGCGCCTCGGCGACGACCGGCACCGGCCCGTTGACCGTGACCTTGGACGCCGGCCAGTCGCAGGCGGTCAACAGCACCCTGGTCAAATATGAATGGTCGTTCGGCGACGGCTCGCCGACGCTCAGCGGCCCCACGCAAGCCACGCACACCTTTGCCAATCTGGGCGTGGCGACGGCCAGCCTGACCGTGACCGACAGCAACGGCCAGAAAAACACCGCCAACCAAGCCATCATCGTCCGCGACGCCAACGGCAGCTTCCCCTGCTTGTCGTCGGTGTCGATGGCGAAGCGGCCCGCCTGCGGCCTGAGCGACGGCAGCATTCAAGTCGGCCTGCCGCCCGGCGCCGGCGCTTTGCTGCTCGGCCCCGGCAACAAAATCGTGCCGATGGGCGCGTCCAACACCTACAGCAACCTTGCCGAAGGCACTTACCAATTGACGGTGGCCGGCCAATACAGTTGCCGCGATTCCTACACGCTGTCCGTCAAACAAGACGAAACCACCTGCCCCGGCTGGACGCCCGCCGCCCGCACGTTGGACATTGGCATGAATCTCGACGGCATCAATTACTGGTCTAGGGAACGCCCATTCCGCGATTACATGAAAAGTGCCGGTGCGTGGGTCACATATAACGCCACGGGCGCATCGCCTTGGGATACTGCCACTTCGGCGGAAATGCCGACCGACGCCGACGGCTATCCGGCGGTCGTGCCGTTTAACTCCTCCAAAGGCCCGCAAGCTGTGCATCTGGTTATTTCCACCGACGGCCATATGCTGGCGGGCGATTATGTGCTGCTGTACGAAGGCACAGGCCGCATTCAAATGCTCACCGTCGCCAATGTCGTCGCCACGCCGGGGCGGATAGGTTTTACTGTCCAGCCCACCAACCGCGACAATATCTGGTTCAATATCCTGCAATCAGATGCCGCCAACCCAATCCACAATATCCGCATCGTCAAGGTCAGCGAGGAATTCAGCTATGCGCAAAACCCGTTCAACGACAGCTTCCTCGACAAGCTGCGCCCGTTCAAAGCCATCCGCTTTTTGAATTGGAGCATCGCCAACAACTCGCCCGTGTTGGACACCTGGCAAGACCGCACCCGCCCGACGCGCTACACCCAAGGCGCCGGTAAAGGTGTGGCCTATGAATATGTCGTGGACTTGGCCAATCGCCTGCACAAAGATGTTTGGCTGAATGTGCCACACACCGCCAGCGATGACTATGTGCAAGCGATGGCGCTGTATTTCCGCGACAACCTCGATCCTGGCTTGACAGTATATCTGGAATATTCCAACGAAGTGTGGAACTGGATGTTTGTGCAAACGCACTGGGTGGATGAAAACGGCCCGGTCAATTTGAATTACCCGCGCAAATATGTGGAACGGGCGGTGCATTTGTTTAAGCTATGGCATGCGGTATATGGCAGCGAAAAATACCGCGTGAAACGGGTGTTCAATGTGCAGGCGACGTATTCCTGGTATGGCCGGGAAGTGATGTCGCATGCCAAACCGGAAGACTACGACTACATTTCACCGGCTTGGTATTTCGCCTACAGCGGCGCAGCCTGCGAAAAGACCTTGGACACATTAGGCGCGGCGGCGACGGCAACCGACGTATTGAACTGCACCCGGCAAAACTACACCAGCCAACTCGCCGATGTCGCCAAAAACTACCTGAACGCCTCGATGTTTGGCAAGGAAGTCATTAACTACGAAGGCGGGCAGCATATCACCACGCTAGGCACGGTGCGCAGTTTCCAAGCCGCGATTTACGCCGCGCAAATCGACCCGCAGATATACACGCTGTACACGGACGCATTGAATGATTTGCGGCGCATGGGTTCAAAACTCGCCATGGCCTATCAACTAAGCGGCCGCCGCGACAGCAAATACGGCTCTTGGGGGCATTTGGAAGATATCGACCAGCCGCCGCCTTATCTGACCGTCGCGCCGAAATATCAGGTGCTGTTGGATAATTTGCCGCAGTGAGTAACTGTAGCGCCGACATCCTTGCCGGCTACAAGTTGTTAAAACGCCGGCAAGGATGCCGGCGCTACGTTGGGTTTATTCCCCAACTACCGTAACCGCCCACCACGGCCCGCCACCGCGTTGCAATAGCGCATACCAATACCACGCCGAGGCGTCCGTCCACGCCCCGCCGTGCGCATCGTAAATACGCTCGCAGACCTCGCGGCTAATGCCATCTTTACGCACATTGAAACAACTCCAACGCGCACCGCCAAATTCCCGGATTTTCGCTTGGGCGACGGTATAGCCTAAACCTTTAAAACAATCAGCCGCCGGGTGCAGCATCCGCGTTGGCCGTTCGACATGGCGGATCAACAATTCCCGCCCGCCGTCGGTGAAACGCGCCGCCGCGCCGGGAAAATCACGCAGCCAACGCGCCTCGGCGGGCGGCAGCGGCAGGTGGATTAGTTCGCTGCCTTGAAAATGCGTGGGCCAGGGTGGGTCGGCTTCAAACATGGTGGATTCTATTTTGTCTGCCGCAAAACCACCCCATACTGCCGCTGCCACAAATAGCAGCACGGCGGCGATAGTATGATTTCGGGTATTTTCAAAATCCCATGCCGGACTAACAGGCAAGCTAGGCTGAGGTATTTCCAAGTCCATTTTGCCACGGCCCAATCCCGGTAGCGCAGTACCTAAGCTAAACAGCGCCACCGGCCCCAACACCAGTGCAAATACCGCTATGCCTATCGCGTCATGCGTCCAATCCGGCCAATCCAATACCCCGGTTTCTTTGATGAACAACGCAGCATTGCGCAACATATTGCCCAACAGCACCAGCGCCAGCGCCACACTGCCATTCAACACCAGTCGCGGCAACCCAGCCCGCGCCACCGCCGAAGCCGCGCAGGCCATGACCAGCCCCACCCACAACATATGCACCCCGCTGCACGGCGCATCCACCAACACCAACTGCCCGTGCCCACGCAGCCCTGCGCCTTCGGCGACGACCGGCAGTCCGAAGCCGTGCAGCAACAGCCCCGCGCCCTCGGCGGCGAACAGCCGCAGCGGATAACCGCCATAAAACTGCAAGGACGCCAGCAGCGGCAAGGACAAAGCCAGCAGCGCCCACAGCGGCGCGGCGTCGGCAGCGCGGGGCAGAAACGCCGCCAGACACAGGCCCAGCGCGGTGACGCCGAGCAAAGCCCGCAGCAGCGGCGGGCATTCCCCCGCCGCCGCCTGCGCCAAGGTCAACACGCCCGCCGCCAACAACGGCGCAGCTTTAGGCACACGCCGCCAGTCGCGCCGCCGCTCAAACAGCAGCCACAGCGCCAGCACCAAGGCCAGCGGCCCCAGCGGTTCGTCCGAACCGTCGCCGAGCCGCGCCCAATACCAGCGCCACACCGGCCACAGCGCCGACACCTGCAACAGCGGCAACACGCTGGAGTGGCGCAGCAAATCCGCCAGCTTTTTCAGAAAATCGCTGATCCAATCGGCCGGCACCGTCACCGAGGCAAGCACCTTAGCCATGACGCGCCTGCCTCCGCTTCGCCCAGGCAAACACCGCACCGGCGGTGCCGAACAGCAGCCAAGTTTCCGGCTCCGGGCTAGACGGCACATTCATCGCGCCGCCCACCGCCAGATTGCTGACCCCGGCCGGCAGCGGCAAGGGCTGGCTGACGCGGGTTTGCTCGCCGGGATTGGCATTGCGCACGACCTGATCCACCGCCAGGAATGAGGTGTGCGAAGTCAATAGGTTATACGTCAAGCCCAGCGTGGTGATTTCCTTCGCCAATTCTGAGTTTGGCGCGACTTTCTCATAATCGGCCAAATCCATTAGCCGACTCCGCGCCCATAAGTAACGCAACGCGCTATTGTCCGCTTGCGACGCCGCTTGGCCTATATCCAAGGTTTGGCGGAACGGCCCAGCGCCGGTGGTGCCAGTCAGGGTTAAGCGGCCGGTTTTCTCGCCTTTCCATTTGCCAAACAAAATCACCGGGCGCTGGGCGAACATATCCGGCAGGGTCAGCGGTTGAATGTCATAGGCTTGGAAGCCCTCAAACTTATAGCCAATGTGGGTCAGAACCGGCGATTCGATATAGCGGCGGAAGCGCTCGGCCTCGGCGGCGGCATGATCCGGCTGGGTGATGATAAACGGCTCGCCTAAACCGGCTTTCGCCATGCCTTCAATCAAAAAGCGGTTGACCGCAGAACCAATCCCAAATGCGAATAGATTGGCGCGGCCTAGATTTTGGCGGATTAAATCAAAGGTCTCAGTTTCCACCGCGACATAGCCATCTGTCACCACGACAAGGCTGCGGGCGCGGTTTTCGTCGGTCGGTATGGTTAAAGCGCGTTGCAAAGCGGGCAATAACTCGGTGCCGCCGCCGCCCTGCTGGCTGTCGATCAGATTCAGCGCCGCTTGGATACTGGCCTGCGCGGCCGGCAGCGAGCGTTCCGACAATAACAGGTTATTGCCGGAAAACAGCAGCACATTAAACGTATCGTCCGGCTTGAGTTTGCCGATTAAATTGCGCAGCAGGGTTTTGGTGGTATCCAGCGGAAAACCGTGCATAGACCCGGACACGTCCACGACAAAGATATACTCGCGGGGCGGAATAATGCCGGCACTAACGACTTTCGGCGGTTCGACCATGGCGAGGAAAAAGTTTTCCTGCACACCTTCATACAGCAACAAGCCGCTTTCGATTTGTTCACCGGCCAGCCGGTAACTCAACACAAAATCGCGGTTGCCGGGGTTTGGGTCTTTAGCCGACAGCGTCACCAGCGCCCGGTTGGGCGCATCAAAACTGACATCGACCGAATGCGAGGACGAGGCGACATCCTGCAAAGCGATGCCCGAATTCAACGCCATTTTCAGGCTGAAGGTGTTGGCGGGTGTTTCACCTTCGCGCAGATACGGATTGGCGATCCAATGCTCGGATGCCGGTGCGGTCGCCGCTTTTTGGTTGGAGTAACGCGGGCCGACGACGGTGGGATAGACAAACTGGTATATGCCATCGGTTGGCACCAATAACTCGGTGTAACGCAATTCCACTTGAATGTCATCGCCCGGCAGAATATTGGCGACATTCATCTGGAACACATTCGGCCGCTGCTGTTCCAATAAAGCTGCGCTTTTGCCGGCGGCTTTCGCCTGCACATATTCCGCCTTGGCCTGCTGCTTTTCTTTGATTTGCGCCTCGACGACGCGCTCGCCGATGCGCAAAGTCAGGCCATACACCGCCGCCCGCGTAGAGCCGGGAAACACATAGACTGCCTCAAGCGCCCGTGTGCCTTCGTTGCGGTAGCTTTGCCGCACCACCACATCGGCAATCACCCCCGACACGCTGGCGGCGACATCGGTGGATTTCAACGGCAGACGGTCGGTGTTTGGATCGTCGCTGTGGACAAAGAAATACGGCGCCAGGGTTTTATCCCCCGCCGTGTCTGCCTCCTCGGCATTCAGCCCAAAGGCCAAAGGGAGGCACACCGCCAGCATCAGCCAGCTTAACCAACAATAAGGGCGTTTCATGGTTTTATACTCCAGTCGCAATGGAAAGACAGCGAGCTTGCGGCCCGCCGGTTGCTTGACACGGCGACTAGTATCCGCCCAGAATGCGGGCGGGGTATGAAGTGGGTGTGGGGATTTGTGAAGTGGGGGTGAAGCTTAGATTGTCGGCGCTGGGGGCTGGGTTATAGGTGGGATGATGGGGATTTTTAAGCGAAATGTGGTGGGGTATTCCATCGTTCCCACGCTCCGCGTGGGAATGCAGACTTGGACGCTCTGCGTCCCGAATCACTGCTGGTTTACAGGCGCGACACGCGACGCAGAGCGTCGTGGGATGCATTCCCACGAGGAGCGTGGGAACGATGGTAAAGGTCGGCAAAGATGCCGGCGCTACTTCTGGGGCTTGCTGTGGGCAGGCGCCAAACGGTGGGCAAACCGCAAAAAATCAACCTAAGCCGGCTGCAAGCGGGGCATAATATCGACCCATGAAAACACCTAAACGCATCGAACCCTTAATCCAAGACGGCCTTGTCGATGAGGTCGTCCGTCCTTTAATGAGCGGCAAGGAGGCGGCCGTGTTTGTCGTCCGCAGCGGCGCGGCGTTGTTGTGCGCGAAGGTGTACAAGGACGCCGAGCGGCGCGGCTTCAAGCAGAGTGTGCTGTATCAGGAGGGCCGCACGACGCGCAACAGCCGCCGCGCCCGCGCCATGGAGCGCGGCACGCGCTACGGCCGGCAGGAGCAGGAGACGGCTTGGCAGAACGCCGAGGTGACGGCGCTGTATCGCCTCGCCGCCGCCGGGGTGCGGGTGCCGCAGCCGCATGTGTTTGCCGACGGCGTGTTGCTGATGGAGTTGGTGGCGGACGCCGACGGCAATCCGGCGCCTAGGCTGAACGATGTGGCGCTGTCGGCGGAGGAGGCGCGGACGCATTTCGCATTTTTGATCCGGCAGATTGTGCTGATGCTGTGCGACGGGCTGGTGCATGGCGATTTGTCGGAATACAACGTGCTGCTCGGCGCCGACGGGCCGGTCATCATCGACCTGCCGCAGGCGGTGGACGCGGCAGTCAACAATAACGCCCGGATGATGTTGGAGCGCGATGTCGGCAATATGGCGGCGTATTTTGGCCGCTTCGCGCCGGAACTGTTGGCGACGGAATACGGCAAGGAAATGTGGGCCTTGTACAAAAGCGGCGATTTGAAGACCGACACGGCGCTGACCGGGCGCTTCGCGCAGAGCAACAAGCCCGCCGATGTGCGCGGGGTGTTGCGCGAGATCGAGGGGGCGCGGTTGGAAAACGAGGCGCGGCTGCGGTTTGAGGCCGACCGAAAATGAGTGGCTGATGTTTGCCCCTCAACCTAACCCTCTCCCCGCAGGGCGAGGGGGACTTAATTCAGCGCCGCAGCCGCAAAGCGTTCAGCACCATCGCCAGCGAACTGACCGACATCGCAATCGATCCGCCCATCGGGCCGACCGCGCCGAACGCCGCCAGCGGAATCGCCAGCGAGTTGTAGCCCAAGGCCCAGGCCAGATTCTGCCGGACGACCGCCACAGTCGCCGCGCCTAAGGCCATCGCCTCGGCGACTTTGGCGATGTCGCCTTGGGCGAGGTTCATGTCGGCGGTGTCCAAGGCCAGCGCCGCGCCGGTGCCGACGGCAAAGCCGACATCGGCGGCGGCTAAGGCCGGGGCGTCGTTGACGCCGTCGCCGATCATGCCGACGATCTCGCCTTGGCGCTGCAACTCTTGGATAACGTCCAGCTTGCGCAGCGGGTCGGCTTCGGCGATGACTTCCCCGATGCCGACTTCGTAGGCGATGGCCCGTGCAGTCGCCGCCGTGTCGCCGGTCAACATCACTGTCCGCACCCCCATGCGGTGCAGCGCCGCTATCGCCTGCCGGGCGTTCGCCCTAGGCCGGTCGCTGAAGCCAAACAGCGCCGCCAGCCGCCCGTCCAGCGCCATCAGCACGGGCGTCCTGCCCTGCCCTGCCCCATCTTCCGCCGCCGCCGCCACGTCCTCGGCAATCGCCACGCCGTTGCCCGCCAGCCACGCCGCGTTGCCCAGCAACACCGCGCAGCCTTCGACCACGGCGGCTACGCCCAAGCCGGGGCGATAGTCAAAACCCTCCGCCGCCAACACCGGCAATCCGCGCAGTTTGGCTTCGGCCACCAGCGCCCGGCCCAGATAATGCTCAGAGCCAAATTCCGCCGCCGCCGCCAGCGCCAACACGCGGCTATCGTCGCAGCCGGACACGTTGAGCATTTCCGCCAGCCGCGCCTGCCCCTCGGTGATGGTGCCGGTTTTGTCGAACACCACCACGGTCAGCTTTGCCGCCGTCTCCAGACTTGCGCCGTTGCGGATGAAAATGCCGCGCCGCGCCGCCTCGCCCATGCCGACCATCACCGCCGCCGGCGTCGCCAAGCCCAACGCGCAGGGGCAGGCGATCAACAACACGGCGATGGCGCGGTTCAAAGCCACGCCCGGTGCTGCCCCCGCCGCCAATGCGCCGAGAAAACTCAGTCCCGCGACGCCCATCACCGACGGCATGAACACCGCCGACACCCGATCCACCCGCGCCTGCACTGGCAGCTTGGCCCCTTGCGCCGCATCGACATGGCGGATGATGCCGGCCAGCACGGTGTCGGCGCCGACGGCGGTGGCGCGCAGCCGCAGCGCCCCGGCGCCGTTGACGCAGCCGCCGATGACCCGATCCCCCGGATTCTTCACCACCGCCAAACTCTCCCCCGTCACCAGCGATTCGTCCACCGTGGACAGCCCGCCGACGACTTCCGCGTCGGTCGGGATGCGCTCGCCGGGGCGCACCAGCAACTCGTCGCCGACGCGGATATCGTCTATCGCCACCGCCAGCTCGCGCCCGCCGCGCAGCAGCGTGGCGGTTTGCGGCTGGCGATCCAGCAGTTCGCGGATGGCTTCGTGCGCCTTGCCCTTGGCGCGTTCCTCCAAATACCGCC
>JBJSYU010000334.1:0-2747 GCA_046089945.1 Candidatus Methylumidiphilus sp. | reverse complement strand
CCTGATCGCTTATCCCGAACTCAGGTTATCCTAGCGATTTTTTAAACTGTGATGGCGGGTTTTGAACCCGCCTGCACAATGGCACACATTAAGAGGCTTAACGATGGGTATCAATTATTGCGAAAGCCAGGAAACTGGCGGGGAATTGGCGCTGCTGCGCAGGGGTTTTGAGTATGGTTGGATTCGGGTCGAGTGGCGGCCCGGCATGCCGACTGCGGAAGAGGTGAAAAAAGCTTGGGCGGCGAATGAGGCGGTGTTTTTGCCCGGCATTTTGGCCGAGGAATTACCGAAATTCGCGGCGGATATCGCGCAGGCGCACCGGTTGATGGCGCAGACGCGGGAGGGGCTGGGCTTGTCGGAGTTGTTGGATGCGCCGCCTTATGTCGAGCGCTTGCGGCCGACGTTTGAGCTGTCGGGGGTGAGCCTTGAGCAGCATGACGACCAGGGTATCGAGAAGGTGTATTTCGACGCTTGGCGGGACGATGATATTGTCGCGGACAATCTGTGGTGCAAGGCGTCTTGGCTATCGTTCGACGAGGAGGAAGGCAGTTTGCGCTTCCGCTTTTCGTTTGGCATCGAGGGCTATGAGGATGTCGCCGCCGACCCGGAGCGCGAGGCGTGGGCGGCGGCGTTGACCGATGCGGTGTTTCCCGAATCGGCGGCGGTCACCGGGCATGCCGGGCTGAACGCGCTGCTGCTGGACATGCTGGGCTGCGGGCGGCTGGCGTTCGCCGAGCGACGTCTATTTCAACGCGCCGAACGGCGGGGCGCAGATGCACCATGACGTGGAGCGCGGCCATGACGGCGTGGTGTTCGCGCAGATGAGCGGGGCGACGTTTTGGCTGGCCTTGTCGAAGCCTAGGCTGTTGGACGAGATCGCGGCGTTTTTGGCGGCGGCGCCGGCTGCGGAGTGGGCGGAATTGCGGCGGTTTGACCGGCCGGCGCTGGCGGCTTATCTGGACGAGCCTGACCATGAACTGGCCGAGCAGCTGCTCGACCGCTGCCCGGCGTTTTGCCGCCATTTGATTGGGCGCGGCTACGCCCATGTGTTGCGGGCCGGCGATGTGTTGCTGATGCCGCAGCTTTCCTTGGACACCTGCGTGTGGCATTCAGTGATTTGCCTGGGCGATGAGGAAGGCGAGGGTTTGAGTTTTGCGCTGACGCGGCAATAAGCCGGCCCGCATGGATGTGGGGTACAATGCGCCGCTAAAAATGCCGCTTAAGGCGCAGTGCCGCCTATTGCGGACGGTTGATTTATAAAAATTCAAAGGGGGAACCAAAGCGTGAAAAAAACCTATTTCGGCACCGACGGCGTCAGGGGCCGCGTCGGCGAATATCCCATCACCCCCGACTTCATGCTGAAGCTGGGCTGGGCCGCAGGCCGGGTATTCGCGCAGACGGGAAGCCACCATACTGTGTTGATCGGCAAGGACACGCGCATTTCCGGCTATATGTTCGAATCGGCTTTGGAGGCCGGGCTGTCGGCGGCCGGGGTAAACACGCAATTGCTGGGGCCGATGCCGACACCGGCCATCGCGTATTTGACCCGTACCTTCCGCGCCCGCGCCGGCATCGTCATCAGCGCCTCGCACAATCCGCATTACGACAACGGCATTAAGTTCTTCTCGCAAGACGGCATGAAGCTGCCCGACGAAATCGAATACAAGATCGAGGAGCAACTGGAGCAGCCGATGACCACGGTGGATTCCACCCGGCTGGGCAAGGCTTCGCGCATCGGCGACGCGACGGGCCGCTACATTGAGTTTTGCAAGGCGACCATCGCCTCGCAGATCGGCTTCAACGGCTTCAAGCTGGTGGTCGATTGCGCCCATGGCTCGACCTACCATATCGCGCCGTATGTGTTTGAGGAGTTGGGGGCGGAGGTCATCAAAATCGGCGTGCAGCCCAACGGCCTGAACATCAACGACGAGGTGGGCGCGACCAAGCCGGAGAAGCTGCGGCAGACGGTGCTGGCCGAAGGCGCCCATTTCGGCGTCGCGCTGGACGGCGACGGCGACCGGCTGATTATGATTGACCACACCGGCGAAATTGTCGATGGCGACGAGTTGATCTTCATCATCGCCCGCGCCCGGATGAACGCCGGGCAGTTGCGCGGGCCGGTGATTGGCACTTTGATGAGCAACCTCGGCATGGAGCATGGTTTGGCGGAATTGGGCGTGGTGCTGAAACGCGCCAATGTCGGCGACCGCTATGTCATGGAGATGATGCAGCAATACGATAGCCTGCTCGGCGGCGAAGGCTCCGGCCACATCATCTGCCGCGACCGCACCAGTACGGGCGACGGCATCGTCGCCGCGCTGCAAGTCATGGCGGAAATGTGGCAGACCGGCAAAACCCTGCATGAACTCAAGCAGGGCATGGTGAAATACCCGCAAAGGCTGATTAACGTGAAGATTCGGGAAAAGGTCAACCTCGACACCATTCCGTCGATTGCCTCGGCCAGGATCGAAGTGGAGCGTGAACTGGGCGAGTCGGGCCGGGTGCTGCTACGTTCCTCCGGCACCGAGCCGCTGGTGCGCGTGATGATCGAGGGCCGCGACGCCGCGCAAGTGGACACTTTGGCGAAACGGCTGGCCGACGCCGTGGCCGAAGCGCTGGTCTAAGTAAGCCTTGATTCAGTCTTTACCCCCCTCTCCCTAACCCTCGCCCCCTGATTGACTGACAAAACGGGCCAAAGAGGGCGGAAGGCGGGGCAAACTATGCGTCCGAACCGATTCCAAAGGACG
>JBJSYU010000333.1:0-7008 GCA_046089945.1 Candidatus Methylumidiphilus sp. | reverse complement strand
CATTTGGCGGAAGCTCCAACCTTCGACGAAAGTAAGGCTGTAATGGCGCACCTTGCCGGAGGCGAACAAGGTCAACAACTGGCGCGGCGTGGTTTGTGGGGGAATCGCGTATTCGCCGTACTTCAAGCGCGATGATGCCTTCTCTGTCCAAGCCAGCAAGCGGAACCACAGCGGCCGGTCGGTCAGCCCGCGCTCGCGCAACGTCGCGGCGATGGCGGACAGGCTTTGCCCCTTGCTGATCTCAAAATACACGGTGTCGCGGTTGGCCAGCGGCGCATCAATTATGCGGAAGTAGTCCACTGACAAGCCCGCCAGCAACAGCGCGGCGAAAAGGCCCAACCCGACGCCTAGACGCTTGTTCATCGCGGATTGAGTTCTAGGGCGGTTGCCGCCTCGATGCCCTGCGCCAGCAGCCGCGTCAACGGCCCGACGGCAAAAGCTTGGTCTTCCAGTTGGGAGACCGGCCACAGGCCGATGACCGAGTTGGTCAGGAAAACCTCGTCGGCCTGGAAGACATCTTCGACTGACAGCCGACACACTTCCTCCGCCGTGCCCATCTCCCGCGCCAGATCCAGCACGAGGCCGCGCATCACGCCGGCGACACCGCAACGATCCAGCAGCGGGGTGCGCAGCCGCCCGCCCTGGACGACAAACACATTGCTCATGACGCCCTCGACCAAAAAGCCTTCATAATCCAGCAGCAGCCCTTCGCGGATGCCATCGTCGTCCCATTCCGCCCGCGCCAGCACTTGTTCCAGGCGGTTTAGGTGCTTGACGCCGGCTAGGTGGGGGTTTAGCCCTAGGCGCAGACCGCACAGCCTGACCCGCGCACCCGCCTTCTTGATTGTTTCCGGGTAATCGGGGGGCGGATGGGCGCTGAGGACGCGGGTGCCTGCGCAATCGGTGGGGCAGCGGTAGCCCCGGCCGCCGACGCCCCGCGTCAACAGGATTTTTAGGACGCTGTGCGGATGCCGCGCCGCAAGGCTTGACGCTTCGGCTGCTAAAAGGGAGTGTTCTGGAAAGGGGATGCCCAGCCGTGCCGCGTCGGCTTGCAGCCGGGCCAAATGACGGTTCAGAAACAAGGGAACGCCTAGCCGCACCGGCAAGGTGGTGAACACGCCGTCGCCATAGTGCAAGCCACGGTCGGCGGCGTCCACGTTGCGTGTGGCCACGCCATTGACCAGAACCGGACTTGCTGCTTGCGATTCTATGGCCATGGACGCTCGACTCTGCCGAGAAACGTTGGGGGAGGAAAACCGAATGCGCCAAAGCCGCGACGCCCTGAGGGCAGACGCGGCGCCGGCCTTTGCTCAGCCGAAACGCTTGAAAATGAGCGTGCCGTTGGTTCCGCCAAAGCCGAAAGAATTGGACATGACGATATCCAATTTAGCCTGCCGGGCCGTGTGCGGGACAAAATCCAAGTCGCATTCGGGATCGGGGTGGTCGAGGTTGATGGTCGGCGGGATGATTTGGTCGCGCAAGGCCAGCACCGAAAACACCGCTTCGATTCCGCCGGCCGCGCCCAGCATGTGGCCGGTCATGGATTTGGTGGAGCTGATCGGGGTGGTGTAGGCTGCGTCGCCCAACGCGAGCTTGATGGCGCGCGTCTCGGCGATGTCGCCAGCCGGGGTGGACGTGCCGTGGGCGTTAATGTAATCCAGATCGCCTGGATTCAACCCCGCGTCGCGCAGGGCGTTTTTCATGCAGCGGGCGGCGCCTTCGCCGCTTTCCGTCGGCATGGTCATGTGGTAAGCGTCGCTGCTCATGCCATAGCCGATGACTTCCGCGTAAATGTTCGCGCCACGCCGCAGCGCGTGTTCCAATTCTTCCAACACCAGCACCCCGGCGCCGTCGCTGAGGACAAATCCATCGCGGTCTTTGTCCCAAGGACGGCTGGCCAGCGTCGGCTCGCCGTTGCGCCGCGACAGGGCGCGGGCGGAGGCAAAGCCTCCCAAGGAACTCGGCGCCGTAGCCATTTCCGCGCCACCGGCGACCATCGCATCGGCGTCGCCGTACTGGATCAGCCGGTAAGCGTCGCCTATGCAATGGGTGCCTGTCGCGCAGGCGGTGACAATCGCAAAATTCGGGCCTTGCAGTCCATATTTGATGGACAGGTTGCCGGAAATCATGTTGATGATGTTGCTGGGCACGAAGAACGGCGAAATCTTCCGGGGGCCACCTTTGAGAAAGGCGCTGTGGCCATGCTCAATGCCCGTGATGCCGCCAATGCCAGATCCAACGGCCACGCCGATGCGTTCGGCATTTTCTTCGGTGACTACCAAGCTAGAATCTTCAAACGCTTGGCTACCCGCCGCCATGCCGTAATGGATGAACACATCCATTTTCTTGGCTTCTTTCTCAGATATGTATTGGGCCACGTCGAAATTCCGAATCGACCCGCCGATACGCGAGGCAAAATCGGACACGTCGAAATGTTGAATCGGCCCTATGCCGCTTTTGCCGTTGATTATGCTGTCCCAGGCATCGGCGACAGTGTTGCCCACCGGGGAAAGCGCCCCTAGGCCCGTGATGACGACACGTCTCTTGCTCAAGGTGCTTTCCTCAGACAGACTGCTCGAATTGCGCCAAAGAGGGACGGCGCCTCTAGTAAAACCGAGGCGCGTCGGGAAGATTTATAGATGGCTGTTAATGTAGTCAATAGCCTGCTGGACGGTGGTGATTTTCTCGGCGTCCTCGTCTGGAATCTCGCACTCAAATTCCTCTTCAAGCGCCATGACCAGTTCAACCGTGTCCAGCGAGTCGGCGCCCAGATCGTCCACAAACGAGGCTTCGTTGGAAACCTCTTCCTTGACGCCCAGTTGTTCAGCCACGATTTTTTTCACACGCTCTGCAATATCACTCATCTTGCTTCTTTCCTCAATGGGGTTATTCTTGAATTATGAGTCGGAAAATTTTAATTGGAATTTGAATTTTTACAAGCTTTCAATTTTGTCGGACGAAATTTAACCGACAAAACTTTTTCCAATGAGCGAAATCCGCCTATTGGCGCCGCAAGCATTCCACACCTTCATTCCCGGCCCGCCGCCGCTTGGCCCGCTCCCGGAGCGGGGAAAAGCGGCGCAACAATACCACGATCCGCGACGATAGTGAACGCCCTGACCACAGCCGACACGGACTTGGGCAGTTTTCTGTCAGGCCATAAACATGCCGCCGTTCACATGCAAGGTTTCGCCCGTGATGTAGCCGGCTTCGTCGGAACACAAGTAGGCGACGGCGCTGGCGATCTCTTCGGCTTCGCCCAGCCGTCCCAGCGGAATTTGCGCCAGCAAAGCTTGCCTGTGCTCTTCCGGCAGGGATCGGGTCATGTCGGTGTCGATGAAGCCCGGCGCGACCGCGTTGACGGTGATGTTCCGTGAGCCGACTTCCTTGGCCAGGGACTTGGTGAAACCGACCACTCCGGCCTTGGCCGCCGCGTAGTTCGCCTGCCCAGCATTGCCGGTGGCCCCGACCACGGACGTGATGTTGACGATGCGCCCATGGCGGGCTTTGGTCATGCCGCGCAACGCAGCTTTCGACATGCGGTAGACCGAGGTCAGATTGGTTTGGATGATGGCGTCCCAATCCTCTTCCTTCATCCGCATCAGCAGGTTGTCACGGGTGATCCCGGCATTGTTGACCAAAATTGTCGGCGCGCCAAACTCCTCCGACACGGCTTTGATGAAAGCCTCGACTGACGGCCCGTCAGCCACGTCCAGCACCTTTCCTGTGCCTTTTAGGCCGGCTTCGGCGATGGCCAGAGCAATCGCCTCCGCCCCCGCGACGGTGGTCGCCGTGCCGACAACCGTGTGCCCGGCCGCGCCCAAACGCAGGGCGATGGCCCGGCCTATGCCCCGGCTGGCGCCAGTGACCACTGCAATTTGACTGCTCATCTGACTAGCTCCAATGCCTTGTTGAGGGAATCCGGGCTGAACACAGCCTCGGTCTGGGCATCCTTGACGATGCGTTTGTTGAGACCCACCAACACCTTGCCAGGGCCGCATTCGACAAACCGCCGCACGCCTTGATCGAATAAAAATCTCATGCTCTCGAACCAGCGCACGGGGCTGTGCAATTGTCTTTGTAGAGCCGAACGTATCGCCTCAGGCGCCCTATGGCTGGCCACATCGGCATTATGCACGACGGGCAGCGTGAACCCATGGATCTTAACGGTAGCCAACGCCGCGCCGAACTGCTCCGCCGCCACTGCCATCAGCGGGCAGTGGGATGGCACGCTGACCGGCAGCAGCACGGCTTTTTTCGCGCCTGCCGCCTTGGCGGCTTCAACGGCAAGATTCACTGCCTGGGCGTGGCCGGCGATGACGACTTGGCCCGGGCCGTTAAAATTGGCTGGTGCGACAATTGCTTCCGGGCCGGAAATGGCGGCGCAGATGGAGGCGACTTGGTCGTCTTCCATGCCGAGGATGGCCGCCATCGCGCCGACCCCCGAAGCCACAGCGCCCTGCATCAGCCGGGCGCGTTCGGCAACTAGACCTACGGCATCCTCAAAGCCGATGGCGCCAGCGCACACCAAGGCGGAATATTCGCCCAAGCTATGCCCCGCCATCCATGCGGGCTTCACCTCGGACAGTTTGTCCCAGATGCGGTAGGCCGCGACGCCTGCGGCCAGCATGGCAGGCTGGGTGTGTCCAGTTAAGCTTAACTGCTCGATGGGACCCTCGGCAACCAGCCGCCACAGGTCATAGCCCAGCACATCCGAAGCAAGCTGAAACGTCTGCCGCACTTCAGGGTGGATCTCGGCCAAGTCCACCATCATGCCCACCGATTGCGATCCCTGCCCAGGAAAAACCATGGCCAAGCCCTCGTCTGTCGTACCCATTGCTGAAAAAACCAAAGTGAATAGTTAAAAGCGGACTAAAGCCGATCCCCAGGCAAATCCGCCGCCAAAAGCTTCCATCAAGACGATCTGGCCCGGCTGGATGCGGCCATCCCGGACTGCCGCGTCCAAGGCCAGCGGCACTGACGCGGATGAGGTGTTGCCTTGGGTTTCAATCGTGCAAACCACCCGATCCATCGACATTTTTAGTTTTTTCGCGGTGGCCGTGATGATGCGGATGTTGGCTTGGTGGGGCACCAGCCAGTCAATGTCGGATTTTTCCAAGTTGTTTGCCGCCAAGGTCTCATCGACAATTTTGCCAAGGGTGTTGACGGCAATTTTGAAGACTTCATTGCCCTGCATTTTGATATAGCGCTCCCCCCAGCCCCGATGCTCGGCATCGCGGGAAACAGCGGGCAGATACAGCAAATCTTGGTACTGGCCGTCGGAACTGATGTGTGTGCTCAGCACTCCGGGCTGTTCGGAGGCTTCCAAGACCACCGCCCCGGCACCGTCGCCAAACAAGATGCAAGTCGTCCGGTCAGTCCAATCGACCAGCCGGGAGTTGATCTCGCTGCCGACAACCAGCACGCGCTTGGCATTGCCGACGCGTATGTACTGGTCGGCCACGCTCAGCGCAAAAATAAAGCCTGAACAGGCCGCCTGAATGTCAAAAGCGGCGGCTTTTCTGATGTTGAGCCGCTGCTGCAACAGGCATCCGGTGCTGGGAAAAACCCGGTCGGGGGAACTGGTCGCCAACACAATCATATCGATATCCGCAGGTGCCGCGCCGGCCGCATCCATAGCCTGACGGGAAGCCACTTCGGCCATGCTAGAAGCGGTCTCCCAAGAGGCGGCAATGCGCCTGGAATAAATTCCGGTGCGCTCCAAAATCCATTCGTTGGAGGTGTCCACCATCCGGGCAATGTCATCGTTAGTGCGGACAGTCTCAGGCAGGTAGCCGCCCGTTCCAACAATCCGGCTATACAGCCTCACGCAGCTTTTCCTTCGGCCATGATGGCAGCCACGCGCTCGCCGATCCGCTCAGGCACGGCTTTTTCAATTTCCAGCGCGGCAATTTCGATGGCGCGGGCAAAGGCTTTGCGGTCAGCGTTGCCGTGGCTTTTGATGACGATCCCGCGCAAGCCCACGAGACTGGCCCCGTTGTACTGGCCAGGGTCGAAGCGCTTCCTGAACGTACGCAGCACCGGCAGCGCGACGACGCCGGCCAGCCGGGTCAGCCAGTTCTCGGTGAAGGCTTGCTTTAGCGCGATGCTGATCATCTTGGCCAGACCTTCGCTGCTTTTCAGCGCGACATTGCCGATGAAGCCGTCGGTGACGACCACGTCCACATCCCCGGTGTAAATGTCGTTGCCTTCCACAAATCCGATGAAATTGATGTGGGAGTCTGCAATCAGCTTGACCGCTTGCTTGACTTGCTCATTGCCCTTGATCTCTTCCTCGCCGATGTTGAGCAGGCCAACTTTGGGGTTGGCGATATCGCCCACGGCCTTGACCAGTTCGTAGCCCATGATGGCGAATTGGCGCAGATGCTCCGCGCTGCAATCGACGTTGGCGCCCAAATCCAGCACATGGGTATGCCCGCGCAGGGATGGGACGACGCCGATAATGGCGGGGCGGTCAATGCCGGGTATGGTTTTCAGCACAAACTTGGCGATGGCCATCAATGCGCCAGTATTGCCGGCGCTGACGCAAGCGCCCGCTGAACCGTCCTTGACCAAATTGATCGCCACCCGCATGGAGGAGTCTTTTTTGTTACGCAAGGCCTTGGCAGGGGAATCGTGCATTTCCACCAGTTCAGAAGCATGGTGGATAGTCAAGCGCCCGCCCAAATGGGCCGACCCAGCGACAGCCGGACGCAAAACCGCCTCGTCTCCGACCAAGATCAAGCGCAACGCGGGATTGCTCTCCAGACTGTCCAACGCGGCCGGCACCACCACTTTCGCCCCATGGTCTCCGCCCATGGCGTCAAGCGCTATCGTAGCGCCAGCCCCCGTCGGGTGCGCCCTTGTGCTGTCCGCAGTATGTTCTGGCATTGGTCTGCTGTGGTTTCGTCTTGCGACTTGCCCCGGTCACGCCGAGAACAATGGCCGCAATTCGTCAAAAAGAGGTGCTTTACTTTTGAATGTAGCTTCTATTCGTCCGTTTCGGCA
>JBJSYU010000332.1:0-10175 GCA_046089945.1 Candidatus Methylumidiphilus sp. | reverse complement strand
CTGCCCAGATCTTCTTTGCCATTTTCTTTTATCAGCAATTCACGATCCATGAAATCACGCAAATTGCGTTTGATCTCTGACTCTGGCACCGGATCTATACGTGTCAGCCAACTGAGGTCTGGTGTGATTTTGTTTAGTCTTTCGAGAATTTGCTGGGGTGCATCGCGCAAGGGGAAGCCCGGCGGAAGCTCCTGCATCGCCAACAGCAAGGCATCGAAGATAACCCCACCTAGGCGGTTGCCTTGGAAATTGTTGTTCACGACCGTGCGGATTTCTTCAATGATCGAAGCATCGTTGAATGTGTCAGCGACATCCGCATGGCTGACGGTGATATGCTCGCCGAAGCGGTCGGGTAAGCGCTGGGTTTGCAGCCGATTTAGCAAGCTTTTGCCGAAGCGGATGAGAATGGCCGGCTGGAATCCACATCGCCGCGCAATAAAGCTGGCGTGTTCGGCAATATTAATGCCAATACGAGCCAAAGCTCCTTGGATAAAATCGATAGCTTCAGCTTCTTGTAAAGGCACAAGCCGCAGCACATCGCCTGCATTAGCCCAAACACCTTCCCGCGTATGGGTGACACGGTAGCCGGAAAGGATGACGCGCACTCGCGGCAAATTATGGCTGTCCACGCAGGTGGGCAATTCCTTCATCATCGTGAAGCTAAGCGATTTTTCCCGGTCACGGTCGTAAGTAGCCAGTTGGCCCTCAACAAACTGGTCGGCCTCGTCCAATATGATCAATAAGCTGTCTTGTTGGCGCTGCTCGATAAAGGTGGCAACAAATTGGCTAAACCTTTCGCTGGGCAAGAACTCACGCGCACTGGCAGGCTCGGTCAACTCGAACCGTTGGCTCATCTCCGCGACAATCTTCTCGACGATCCATTTTTCGGAGTCTCCACCGGCGATAGTGACAAACAATACGTTAAGCCGTTTTCCTGAGGGCAATTCCGATTTGTCGTAGAATACTTCAACCTGTTTGAGCAATGCGCTTTTGCCCAGCTTGCGCCCTGAAAATACCCGGCTATAGTTTACCGTCTTGGCCAATTGCCGCGCTTCATCTTTGCGTCCGACATAGGTTTCCAGTCGCACATGTTGACCATCTTGGCTAGAAAATGGCGAAATCCTTTCAAACTTGAGTTGCTCCATCACAATCTCAAGAAACGGCACAAAATCATGGCCTAAGCTGTTGTCCACCATGGCCAGCCGCCAGAAATCAAAATCATCAATGACCGCAGCGCTTACGCTTTGCTTATGGAATCGAGACAAAATTTCTTTGCGCGTACCTATATTCAGTTTTGGTGCCAGAAAGACTACCAAGGCATTGTTGCCTTCGCTAGTGGCCGAACGTATCCAATCAGTGGCAATCCCATCGCCCTTAGTAACGGGCGGCGGAGATAGCAGCACGATTTCCGTGAAATCGGCCAATTGAGGTAAAAAGGTCGGATTAAGCTCATTTTTGCGAAATATCTCGCGGATGATTATGCATTGGATACGGACGCCAGCGCCATCAAATCCCCCACGAATTAGTCCGTCAGGAAAGACTCGTTTACGGCGGGCTTGCCCAATGCCTTCCTCGCCGCTGATCCAGCGATAGAACAAGCGTCGGAGTTTTTGCCGTGAATGGTGGCTTCCAGGCGGGTTAATCCACATCTTGACTAACTCCAGAATCTCGTCACCACTGTCGTGGTGGCGCTGTTCGACATCCCTGATCCAGTCGCATGTTGCCGCCTTAACCTGTTCCTGTGTGCGCCAATGGGTGCGGCGCAATTCAGGCAGCGGGTGTGTGTTATCACTGACTTCGTTTTCGCTCAAAAAGTGAGGAATTTGGTGAAGCGCACCGTTTTGCACGATTGCATCGAAAGTCGCCAGCAGGGCGGGATTGTTGGCATGGATGATTTGTTGGCGATAGCTGGCAATCGCGCTGTCCTTGGCTTCGGTGGCCGCACGCTTTAAGTGGACGATCCATTGTTTTAAAAGTAATCCTTTAACCAATCCGTCGCGGGTGATACCCGCGTCCGCTTGGCGGCGGGCGGCCTCCACCGCTGGCCGGAGAGTATTTTGTGCGGGCAGTGCTAGGTCTTGGCACTGTCTTGCTAGTACGGTTAGAGCTTGGCCTGCTTGGTATACTTCGTCGCCAAAATCGGATGCAAGCCGAAGCAAACGATTGCGATGTGATGAATCCTTTAAGTGCGGAAGATAAGACAAAAGATCAGGACGCTGCTCTTGCCTTTCCAGTATATGCTCGCGGATATCCGCAAGCAGAGTGTCGCTGGGGACATAGGGTGCTTCATAGAAGATGCTACGGTCAACGAGCATAGCCATAGCCGCTACGGCAAGCGGTGGTGAACGGAATATGCCAATTGGCAACCCGCGCTGGAGAAATTTTGATTCTCGCAGCGCTTCCGCGTCAATCTCTCCGAATAATGCGGGTATGTCGCGCAACATGCGCGCATCTAGGCGCAGCGGCCAATTTTGCTGTACAACTAAAGCTTTGAGGAGTTGTCGGCACAATTCTTCAACAGAATGCAGCGGACTGGAAGTTCCCAACAAGCGCTGCACTGCCTCGATTGGCATGGGCTTTGTCTTGGGTATAACAAGGTTCGATAGGCTTTGCAGTCGTTCAACCTGCTCAAGTATATTGTTGAACATCTGTTCCAGTTCTTTGGCTGACTTATCTGCGACATGCCGGTCATTTAAGAAAACTTGACCATTATCCATGACTTGCGCATACGATTTCTGAAATCGCCGGAGTCTGGAGCGCAGTTCCGGTAAATGCTCGATCAAGCGTCCAGTTGGCCCATTTGCTTCAGGAATCTGGTCGTGCAGCGGTTGGATATCCTCTTCCATGAATTTCTTCCATGCTTTTTGGCAGTGCTTAGTTTTAAGTTTGCCGCCAGCGGCACTCCAAAGCTGGGCAATGCGAGTCCGAAGTTGCTGGCAAAGTTGGTGTAAATCCTTTTCGATTTGCTCCCGATTTAGCTCGCGCCCCTCTGTCATTTGCGCAGAAAGCGCCGCAAGCGGATCAATGCCGACGATATTGCCTCTGAACAAGTAATCAGTGACTTGTTGGAGGTTTGGGTCTTGAAATGGTTTGTTATCCATTATCCGTTCCAAGTCATGTAAGCCGATGCCCGATTCGGGAGTGGGGCGCACGGCTTCAAGGAACAGCGCCAGCCGAATCTCATCTACGGCATAATTGCCCTGAAAGGCCAACAAGCGTTGCGCCCGCTTACTGCTCAAACCGGCGCTGACTACCGCAGGGGATTCGCTGACAGCCTCGGCGCACACCCAGTCATCTAAATCCCATTTTTGGCAATCGCCAAGATAGTCCAACACTTGCACGAACAAAAACGCCAAGCCAAATTTGTGGTGCTCCAAGGCTTGCTGCAACGCTTCTCCTGTACGCTGGGCGAAAGTCTCACGATCCCGCCAAGGGGCGGCTATGACTTGGCCTGACGGGTCAAGCCAATAGGCATTTTGAAACGCTTCAAATGAACGCAGGTGTTCGTCGAGTTCACCTTTGTTCAGTGGAATAGCGTGGGTATCTAGTGCCGTACCGGATATCGCCAAAACTTCGGGGTAGGCGAGTAAAATAGGCCGAATATCGAGCTTGGATGCAGAGTCCCCCGCGTCTGGCCTAGGTATCGATTCTAAATCGTTTACAGAGACGCTGGACTCCATCGGAGGTGGGCAGGAAAGATCGGGTGAGTTAGCATTAGGATCGACCGTGCTTGTGTCGGTGTCCAGTGCGACATTATTTGCACCTGCTTCTAGGCTAAGTGGTGTTTCGCTTGTGGCGGACTCGTCGGCTATTGCTGCGATTTCAGCATAGGGTTCCTTTTTAGCCTCAGTGTACGGCTCGGTTGTGACGCCCAAGTTATCCTCTGATGGCATTGCCATCTCGGAAAATTCCAGCCTTCCAGTGGCCGCAGCAGTGGCCACTGACGGCTCAAAATAAGTGCGGACTTGCGCACTAAGAATCTCTATTTCCGTCTCGTCCAACGTTTCATGGTTTTTGACCAAGCGCTCCAGGGCATGCAGCGGCAGCATAAATTCTTTCGGCAGCGCCTGGCCGCTTTTTGCCGCAATCACCGCCCCCCGCGCTTCGCCGCAACGTTGATATATATTGGCAAGCCCCAAAAATTCTGGGTTTCGCCGATGGAGGAGCCGTTCCAAGCCAGCAATCACAGCCATCGCATTGTCGAATTTTTCGTCGGCCTGCATGGCCGTGCGCAGAGATTCTAGTGACAGTTCGGCAGGCCGCAATTCGCCAGCAACTGCGGTAAATTCTGTACGCACGCTGTTAATACTCTCTGTTACCTTGGAAAAATCAGGCAATCGCCCTGCCTGTAATTCATCGGTCGCATCCTTGAAATAGACGATTAGGCTGTGCATCTGGTTACTAAGGGCTTCTATCCGCATTGCGATGTCATTGCGGCACAGTATAGTCATGGGGGATTCCTCTGGGGAATTTAGTGTAACTTCTGGTGATTCGCAACCATGCTGTGATAGCCATTGCAAGCGTTCTAAAGTACTATCGAGAACAATCCATTCAGGATCATTGTCCAGCAAACCGGCAACAACGATCAAAAGATCGTCAATCGGTATGCCAGGAATAAGCGCGATAATAAGTTCTGAGGCATCACCCTCCATGAGCTTAGGGATATTGCCTCGCCGACTGCCTTTGCCATCATGCGGGCATCCTAGTGCATCAAGAACTTTAGCCAAATAGCTATGGCGTGTTTTGATAACCCAGCCTGCTATCAGCATTTGCCAAGTGTGGCATTTTTCGATGAATGGAAGCAGTCGTTCCTTGTGCTTGCCAATCACTTGGCGCAATTGGTCGGTGGAAAGCTGCCTAGGCTTACTGGATATTGCAAGGGGCCGAGTTTTGCCTAGCCTTAATTCGGCATCTGCTTTAGATAAGGCTAGGCGCAACGGATCACGATTGTTGAGATTGTGCATTTCCAAGGCGATATACTGCCAAAATGCAGTGTACGGTTTGGTGTCCTGTAAACGGCAGAGTACTTTTATTAGCGTATCATATTTTTCCATGATAATCCTTGACTAAAAATGCGTTTGCCCCTGCTAAGCAATCGGCGCATGGCTTGAAAAGCTTGGCTTGGCGTCAAGCGACCTACGGCCTAATTGTGAGTGCTACGGAAACGCGTTTGAAAACTCACTGCGCTGTCCGCAATCGTCAATGTCGCTGGGATAATTTGGGTGGATGCCCGGCCAGCGCAACAACACCCGCCGCCAAAAGTGCAACGCGCTTTGAATGCCGCCGCTGAGGGATAGCGCTTACACGTGTAGGCTTTCATGGTTCTCCATCTGATACATGACAAAAACCTAAAAAATTGATTATAAGGAGGCAACCTAACTGCTTTTTCCTGCCCCGAACGACCCGCGCTCCGTAAACTCAAGACCGCCCTGGCCGAACAACGCCTTGACACGACGCAACGCACGAGGATCAGCTCCCTCGCTCAGCTTCCGCCACTGATTGGGGTGAGCGGTGCCAACCTCGCCGAAAGCGCTGGAGGTGAACAGCAACCCGTCGCTCCGTGTGCGCCAAAGAGTGCGCGGGATCAACTGGGCCAGGGCCTTCTTAAATTGATGTGGCCCTCAGACGCCGGTCAGCCGCCATTCCGCCTCGCGGTACTTGGCGGCGGTCTTCGCCAGCACGTCCGGCGGCAACCTGGGGCCGGGCGGGGTTTTGTCCCAGTCCAGGGTTTCCAAATAGTCGCGGACAATCTGCTTGTCGAAACTGGGCGGGCTGATGCCCACGCGGTATTCGTCCACCGGCCAAAAACGCGAGGAATCGGGAGTCAAGACCTCGTCTATCAGGTACAATTCACCGCTTTCGCCCAGGCCAAACTCAAACTTGGTGTCGGCGATGATGATGCCGCGCCCCAGCGCGTAGTCGTAGGCCTCGCGGTAAATGCGCAGGCTGGCCGCGCGGACTTGCTCCGCCAAGCCCGCCCCCAGCAGCTCGACTGTGCGGGCGAAGTCGATGTTTTCGTCGTGGCTGCCCATCGCGGCCTTGGTCGAGGGGGTGAACAGCGGCGTCGGCAATTGCTGCGCCATCTCCAGCCCGGCGGGCAGGGCGATGCCGCACACCGCGCCGGTCTTTTGGTAGTCTTTCCAGCCCGACCCGATCAAGTAGCCGCGCACCACCGCCTCCACCGGCAAGGGCTTAAGCTTGCGCACGACGACGGCCCGACCTTGCAGTAAGGCGCATTCATTGGCGTCGGGCACCGCGTCTTCCAGCCTGAGGCCGGACAAATGGTTGGGGACGACCGCCCGCATCCTGTCGAACCAAAAATTGGAGACGGCCGTCAAGACCCGGCCTTTGCCCGGAATGGGGTCTGGCAAAATCACGTCGAAGGCCGACAGGCGGTCGGTCGCCACGATGAGCATATGCGCGTCGTCGATGTCGTAAATGTCGCGCACTTTGCCGCGCGCCCGCAGGGGCAGGCTGGCCGGGGCGGTTTTGTGTAAGGTTTCGGGGGCGTTCATGCTTTATATACTCTTGCGGTTCTGGTGATGAATAGCGTGCAACCATGCAATTTTGTCATGCCTTGCGGCGGGCGTGAAATAAATCGGCGGCGGCGGCCATGAGTTGGCTGGGCAAAGTCGTCGGCGGCACGTTCGGCTTTTTGATGGGCGGCCCCTTAGGCGCGGTGTTCGGCGCGGCGATGGGCCACCAGTTCGACCAAAGCCGGGGCGAAGCCGGCCCATTCCACACGGAAGTCGAGTCCGCCGAGCAGTACCGCGCGCAGATGGCCTTCTTCACCGCCGTGTTTGCGGTCATGGGCCACCTCGCCAAGGCCGACGGCCGCGTCAACGAGGCGGAAATCGACCAAGCCCGCCGGGCCATGGCGCGCCTGCACTTGAACGAAGACATGCGGCGCACCGCCATGCGCCTGTTCGGCGAGGGCAAGCGCCCGGAATTCGCCCTCGACACGGCGCTGGAACAGTTCCGCAGCGAATGCCGCGGCCACCCTGCGCTGCTGCGTGTGTTTGTGGAGTTCCAGCTTGAACTGGCCTTGGCCGACAGCCTGCTGCACCCTGCCGAGGAGCGCCTGCTGTTGCACATCTGCGAAAAGCTGCGCTACTCGCGCTTTGAGTTCCACGCGCTGAAAACCGCGCTGGAGACGCAACTGCGGCTGGCGCGGGGCGGCTGGCGCGGTGGCCAGCAGCAGGCTTACGGCCGGCCGCGCGAGCCGACAACGGAGGAGGCTTACGCCACCTTAGGGGTCGCGCCTGCCGCCAGCGATGATGAAATCCGCCGCGCCTACCGCAGGCTGCTGAGCAAGCACCATCCCGACAAGCTGGCGGCGGCCGGGGCGGGGGAGGACAAAGTCAAGCAAGCCAACGAAAAGACCCATGAAATCCGCCAGGCTTGGGACACCGTCCGCAAAGCCCGGCATCTATAACCCTAAACGATTGAGGAAAACCCATGCCTTCATTCGACATCATCTCCGAAGTCAATCTGCACGAAGCCGCCAACGCGGTGGACCAGGCCAGCCGCGAAGTGGATACCCGCTTCGATTTCAAAGGCTCCGGCGCGAAATTCGAGTTGTCCGAGTCGGTCATCACGCTGACCGGCGACAGCGACTTCCAGCTTCAGCAAATGCGCGAAATCCTGCATCTGAAACTCGCCAAGCGCGGTGTGGATATTGCCAGCCTCAAAGCCGACCCGGCGCAGCAAACCGGCCGCCAAGCCAAACAGACCATCACCCTCGTCCAAGGCATCGAGGCCGCCTTGGCCAAAAAAATCGTCAAACTCCTCAAAGACAGCAAAGTCAAAGTGCAAGCGGCCATCCAAGGCGACAAAGTGCGCGTCACCGGCAAAAAGCGCGACGACTTGCAGGAATGCATCGCGCTGCTGCGCGCCGCCGAATTGGAACAGCCGGTGCAATTCGACAATTTCAGGGATTGACGAGTCCAGCCGGCTTAAGTATTCAACCAGCATCAATAACCACTAGAGATATCAATGTCATTTGAAAAATCAAAATTGACGCGCATCGGCGTCTTCTATGATGGCAATTACTTTTTCCATGTCAGCAATTACTACCAATACCAACATGCCCGCAAAGCCCGCATCAGTATTGACGGCCTGCATGAATTCATCCGCCATCAGGCGGCCGAAGTCGAAGGCGAGGATGTCAAATACTGCCAAATAGTCGATGCGCATTATTTTCGCGGCCGCCCGCGCGCCCAAGAGGCGGAGGCGCGCGGGCTGCTGCTGCGTGAACGCCAATTCGACGATATTCTGATGCGCGAGGGTGTCATTACCCATTATCTGCCGCTGGGGCCGGACGGCGAGAAAGGCATCGATGTCTGGCTGGCGCTGGAGACTTACGAACTGGCGATTTACAAGCGTTTCGACGTGATTGTGCTGATTGCCTGCGACGGCGACTTCCTGCCGCTGGTGCGCAAGCTCAATGCGCTGGGGACGCGGGTCATGTTGCTGGGCTGGGGTTTTTCTTACATCGACCAAAGCGGCAAAGACCGCGAGACGCGCACCGCGCAAGTGCTGCTGGAAGAAGTGACCTACCCGGTGCTGATGCACCAGATCATCGACGACCGCTCGCGCAAGGGCGACCCGCGGATCGACCAGTTGTTCGTGCCGCACAAAGATTCGAGCGCCTTCCCCAAGCCTGGGGAGCCGGTCAAAAAGATCCCCGCGCCCACGGCCCATGTCCCGCACGCGCCGACCGTCCCGAACGGCCCGACGCTGACCGGCAAAATCCAGGCGCTGCGCGAGGGCTTCGGTTTCATCACCCCCAGCGACGGTTCCAGCAACCTGTTTTTTTTCCACGCCTCGGTGCTGAACGCCGACTTCAACGAATTGCGCGTCAGCGACGACGTCCACTATCGCATCGGCAACAACGACAAGGGCGTCTGCGCGGTGGACGTGGAACTCATCCTGCCTTAAGCAGCCGCCCGCGCCGCCCGCCAATGCGGCGCATGACTGGACGCTAGGCAAACCGCGTCCTGCCCTGTTATAGTTGCCGACAGGTAACCGCCATGAAACATTGCCCATCCCCCCGCCAGATTTTCACACCTCGCCCGCTGCCTTTGGCTGCGGTGCCGCTGTTCGCGCTGCTGCTGCCCCGCGTGGGCAAATAACCGCGACCATCCAAAACCTAAAGCCAAACCTATACCGAATCATCTGCGGCGTCCCCGAAGCGTGGGACGGCGGCAACAGGAGCCTTTCATGAGCGACAAACTTTTCATATTCGACACCACCTTGCGCGACGGCGAGCAAAGCCCCGGCGCGTCCATGACCCGCGACGAGAAAGTCCGCATCGCCAAGGCGCTGGAGCGGCTGAAGGTCGATATCATCGAGGCCGGTTTTCCTGCGGCCAGTCAAGGCGACTTTGAGGCGGTGCAGGCGGTGGCCCGCGCCGTCAAGGACAGCACCGTCTGCGGCCTTGCCCGCGCCTTGGACAACGACATCGACCGCGCCGGCGCAGCCTTGCAAGACGCCGCCAGCGCCCGCATCCACACCTTCATCGCCACCTCGCCGATCCACATGCAGCGCAAGCTGAACATGACGCCCGACCAAGTCGTCGAGCATGCGGTCAAGGCCGTGCGCCGCGCCCGCCAGTACACCGACAACGTGGAATTCTCGCCGGAAGACGCCGGTCGTTCCGAGGAGGATTTTCTCTGCCGCATCCTCGAAGCCGTCATCGCCGCCGGGGCGCGCACCTTGAACATCCCCGACACCGTCGGCTACGCGATGCCGGAACAATTCGGGCATTTGATCGCCCGCTTGCGCGAGCGCATCCCCAACGCCGACCAAGCCATTTTTTCGGTGCATTGCCACAACGACTTAGGTCTTGCCGTGGCCAACTCGCTCGCCGCGGTGGCGAATGGGGCGAGACAGGTGGAATGCACGATCAACGGCCTGGGCGAACGCGCCGGCAACGCCGCTTTGGAGGAAATCGTCATGGCGGTGCGGACGCGCAAGGACTTTTTCCCCTGCCACACCGACATCGACACGCGGGAAATCGTCGCCTGCTCCAAGCTGGTGTCCAGCATCACCGGCTTCCCGGTGCAGCCGAACAAAGCCATCGTCGGCATCAACGCCTTCGCCCACGAGTCCGGCATTCACCAGGACGGCGTTTTAAAGCATCGCGAGACCTATGAAATCATGCGCGCCGAAGA
>JBJSYU010000331.1:0-8172 GCA_046089945.1 Candidatus Methylumidiphilus sp. | reverse complement strand
ATGTTTGCAAATGCAATACATATTGAATACTAGCATGTACCAGATAAATGTATATTTAAGAGACATCCATATACTATGTTTTGCGTAGAGGGATACAGACTACGACCATAACTCAAATATATAAACATACGCGAGCAGAGCAAGGCGGTGAGGCTGCAACGAGTGCAAAGTTTATTTGAGGAGGGGCATGGTTTAATACCGCTTGACAGTTGGCTGTTCGTATTTCCGTACCAAGATAAGCAAGTTATTGAGTTAATTAACGCGCTAATGGGCGAAGGACATTATATCTTTAGCGGTGGATTCAAGGCAAACGAATATATGTTTGAGCGTGGCGACCTTGCTCTACCGTTTGCAGTATTGTCCGATGGCTATCGTGCCTTTATTGGCTGGGTTGGCGATTTGCTTTATCATATTGCCATGATTACTCCGGCGGGCAAAGATTTTAAGGAAAATCGTGGCATTGTCATGGTAGACGAAATCGACCTGCACTTGCATCCAAAATGGCAAATGACGGTATTAGAGACACTGGCGAAAGTGCTGCCGAACATCCAATTTATTGTCACGTCCCATAGCCCACTGGTTGCCGGCTCGTTGGAGTGGATGAACATCGTATCGATGCAAGGCAATCCCGACCAATCCAGCATCGCCAAGCGTATCGAATGGCCGGTGCATGGGCTGGATGCCGACCAAATAAAGGCAATATCAAAGCCTGGAAAGTCCCCAAAGAATTGGCCGACTCAGGTATCAACGCAAGCCCCGTACCCGGTTTAGGAAAAGGCTATTATTTGCTGCCTTACCATCTGTTCAATTATGCCGCCGCGTGCAAGCCATGCAACTCCACGCTGAAAAAAGATTACTTTCCGATTGCCGGCAAATACCAGCTTGATGCCGATGATCCGGCGAGTCTTGCCGACGAGCAAGCTTATCTTTTATATCCGATTGGGGATATTGACGCCGACCCAGAAGAACTGATTGCGTTCCATGGCGCTTCGCCCTATCCACTAGCCGCAGCAGGCCACAGCCGCAACCGGGCCTTGGTGACGATAGAATTTTTTCAATTGGATAATCCGCTCAAGCGCAAAAATCTTTTTCGAGATCGTGCGCTGATTATCATGGCGATCTACCCTTTCTTGCAACAGACCCAAGAGGGCACTGTGGCCGAAATGGCCGATGCCCGCAGCCGCGTGCAGGCGTTGCTGAATCAGCGGCTTCCCCACCTCAATTGCGCGAAGAGCTTTGTGCGCCTGTTTGCGGCTCAGCCCGACACAGCAAAACAGCTTTATGACAACGCATGCAACTTGCTCACTGCAAGCTCTTAAGAGCACAATGAAACTCTCCCCAGAAGATTTAGAAAATCTCTCCAAAACCACGCTAAGCCATTACGAGCAACGCGCCGAGGATTTTTGGTCGGGCACCAAGGATCATGATGTCAGCCAAAATATCGAGACTTTGCTCAATGCCATAGTCGGCGAGCCGCCATTCAAAATATTAGATTTTGGCTGCGGGCCGGGGCGGGATTTGCACACGTTTGTGCAACGCGGCCATGTCGCTGTCGGCTTAGAGGGCGCGGCGCGGTTTGCCGCGATGGCGCGAACGTTCAGCGGCTGCGAAGTTTTGCGCCAAGATTTTATAAAACTCGACCTGCCCGCCGGCTATTTCGACGGCGTGTTTGCCAATGCCAGTTTGTTTCATGTGCCGCGCCAAGAATTGCCTAGGGTATTGGTCGAGTTGCGGGCTTGCCTGAAACCGGGCGGCGTGTTGTTCAGTTCCAATCCGCGTGGACATGACGAGGAGGGCTGGAATGGTGGCCGCTATGGCGCGTATTACTGCTTGGAAACTTGGCGCGGCCTGTTGGCGGCGGCGGGTTTTGTGGAGCTTGGACATTATTACCGCCCGCCGGGTTTGCCGTGTGCGCAGCAGCCGTGGCTGGCCAGCGTTTGGCGGCGAGTGGAAACGCGATAAACTTGACTAAGGAAAACCGATGATAGACGTGGAAAATCTGGTATTTGAATACCCCGGCCTGAGGGCGTTGGATCATGTGTCGTTGCACATTGCGCAAGGCAGCATTACCGCATTGGTCGGGCCGAATGGGGCGGGCAAGACGACTTTGCTGCGTTGCTTGGCGGGATTGGAGCAGCCGGTTGGCGGCAGTATCCGTGTCGATGGCGTGGACGTGTTGGAACAGCCCCGCGACTGCCATCGGGTGATTGGCTATTTGTCGGACTTTTTCGGTCTGTATGAGCGGCTGACGGTGCGCCAATGCCTGCTGTATGTCGCCCGCGCCCAGGGCATGGACGCCGACGGCGCGGCGCAGGCGGTGGTTGATGTCAGCGCCCGGCTGGGTTTGGCCGGGCGGTTGGCGGCGCGGCCCGGCGAGTTGTCGCGGGGGCTGCGCCAGCGCGTCGCCATCGCCCAGGCGATCATCCATGCGCCCCGCGTGGTGCTGCTCGACGAGCCGGCTTCCGGCCTAGACCCGGAGGCGCGGCATGAACTGGCGCAGTTGTTTTTGGACTTGCAGGCGCAGGGCATGACCTTATTGGTGTCCTCGCATATTTTGGCGGAGTTGGAGGCGTATTCCACCGACATGCTGGTGCTGCGCCACGGCCGCATCATCGAGCAGGTCAGGGTGCGGACGCACCGTGTGGCGCAGCCGTTCCGGCTGTTGTTGGCCGAAGCCGTCGCCGGGCTGGACGACACGCTGCGGCAGATCGACGGCGTGGAAGTGCTGGGCGTGGAGGCCGGGCGCTCGGCGCTGCTGCGCTTAGGCGACGACGCCACGCGCAGCATCGTGTGCTGCGGGCCTTGCTTGAGCGCGGCCTGCCGGTGTGCGAATTCGCCAAAGCCCCGGCCAATATGCAAGACGCTTACCTCGAATCAATCAGGCAATCCCGATGAACGCAAACCCCGAATTTGAGCGCCAGCTTTGGCTGGAATTTAGCGTTTCCCGCCTAGCCAGTGTGTCGCTGGTGCTGGGTGTGTTGTTGGCGCTGACCCGTGCGCTGGACGATGCCCATTTTAAGGACGCGACCGCCAACACGGCGGCGGGCCTGTATTTATTGATGGTGTCGTGGTGGGGCGCGCGGCAGGCGGTGGACAGTGTGCTGGACGAACAGCGCAACCGCACCTGGGACACGCAACGGCTGTCGGCGCTAGGGCCGTGGGCGATGGTCTGGGGCAAGCTGTTTGGCAGCACCTTGGTGGTGTGGTATGGCGCGGTGTTGTGCCTGCTGGCCTATGGCTTGGCGACGGCGGACAGCGCCACCCTGCCCTGGTTCTGCGCCTATGCGCTGGTCGGCGGTTTGGCGCTGCAAAGTTTCAGTTTTTTTCTGGCGTTGCTGGCTTTGCGCTTGGGCCATGCCGGCGGCGGCATCAGCGTGTTGGCGCTGTTGCTGGCGTTAAGCTTCGGCCCGGCGACGCTGTCGGCCTTGCTGCGCGATGCGCGGGTGGCGGAGACGGTGGCTTGGTATGGCTTGCCGCTGCCCGCCCCGGCGCTGACGCTGTCGGCCTTGGGGCTGGCGCTGTTTTGGGCGATGGTCGCCAATTACCGGCTGATGGCGCAGGAGTTGTGCCTGCGCACCCTGCCCTGGGTGTGGCTGGCGTTTGCGCTGTTCCTCAGCGTTTACTTGACCGGCTTTGCGTCGCCGTCGTCCGTCACGGAGCGCTTTGGGTTTTTGCTGGCGGCAGGCTTTGGCGTGTGCCTGACGCTGACGTATTTGGACTTGCTGACGGAATTGAACGAACCGATGCGCTTCAAGCGCCTGCTGACTTACGCCGAACAGCAAGACTGGCGGCGCTTTGGCGAAGCCTTGCCGCCTTGGTGTGCCAGCTTGGCGCTGGCGGCGGTGTTTGGTTTGCCGCTCAGCCTGTTGGGCTGGGCCGCAACGTCTGAGGGCAGCGAGTTCCGCGCCTACCCCTTGCCCATCCTGCTGTTGTCGCTGCGCGATATCGGCATTTTCCTGTTGTTCCGCTTTGGCAAAAATCCTAGGCGGGCGCTGATGGCCAGCTTGTTGTGCGCGGTGTTGCTGTACGGCGTCATCCCCGGCATTTTCACCGGCGCAGACCTGCCGGGCTTGGCGGCGGCGGTGTTGCCACTGCGCGCCGACAGCGCCGTCCTTGCGTTCGCCGCCGCCGCGCTGCAAGCCGCCGCCGCGTTGAGTTTGGCCCATGCCCGCTGGCGCGAGGCGGTCTATCGGCCACAGCCGGGGGCTTAGCTTTGCAAACGCGGCTGTAGGAGCGGCCTTTAGGCCGCGATTTTCGCGGGCTAAAGCCCGCTCCTACGAACCGTTTGGCTGACAAGCCGCCCATCCTTCAAGCTTGCCAAGCAGCCGCTTTTTCATAGATCATCCGCCCATCACCAACACGGCACAACGGAGAGGATATGGCAGAACTGATCTTGCTGGCCACGGCCTGGGGGCCGAAACACGGCGGCATCAATGCGTTTAACACCGACTTCGCCAAGGCGTTGGGGCGTTTGCTGGGGGCTGGGCGGGTGGTTTGTGTGGTGCTGGACGCCACGCCGGAGGATATCGCCGATGCGGCCAGCGGCCATGTCCGGCTGCTGGCGGATGAAAGCTGGAAAGAACCAGACCGCTTTACGCCCACGCTGGCCCGCGATGTGTTGGCTTTACTGGAAAAACACGGCGTCACCCCGCAGCCCGGCACGGCCTGGATCGGCCACGACATCCACACCGGCGATGTCGCCCTGCGCCTCGCCGCGCTCGCCCAAGCTGGCTTCGCGGTGCTGATCCAGCACATGAGTTACCGCGATTACATCAGCTACCGCGACGGCATCGGCGAAAAGGCCAAAGCCAAAGCCGACCGCCAGCGCGCGCTGTTTCAGCAAGCCGCCTGCGTGTTTGCCGTCGGCCCGTTGCTGCGCAAGCGCTTGTCTGACCTTGTGGCCGAACAAGGCAAAACCGCGCACATGATCGTCCCCGGCTTGGCGGACGACATTGCCCCCGCCGACCAGCCGCCGAGTGTTTTCCGCGCCATTACCCTAGGCCGCTTAGGCCCAGGCGATGACCGCATCAAGCAAGGGCGGCTGGCGGTGGCCGCAGTGGCTTCCGCCTGCCGCGAGGCCCACGGCAATACGCTGTTGCCCCCGGCGCTGCGCGAGGTGGAAATGCTGCTGTATGGCATCGACGAAGCCGGCGGCGACGAAGAATCAGCGCTGCGCAAACTCGCCGAAGACAAGGCCGACCGCGTCATCAACCTGATTGCGCTGCCATTTTCCCGCAAACGCCAAATCCTATTCGATGAACTGCGCCATTCCACCGTGGCGATGATGCTGTCTTGGCATGAAGGCTTTGGCCTCACCGGCTGGGAAGCGATAGCGGCGGGGGTGCCGTTGATCGTCAGCCGCAACAGCGGGCTGCATGCCTTGATCGAGGACTGTCTGGGCGTCGCCGGTTTGGCCTTGCTGAAAACCGTGGACATCAAAGGCCGCGACGACAAGACCGGCGACAGCAATTTCCACCCCGACGACGAAGCCAGCGTCCGCACCGCCTTGCTGGAATTGGCGCAAGACCTAGGCGCGGCGAAAAAGAATGCGATGGCGCTGCGCCAGCGCCTATTCCAGCAGCCTTATACCTGGGCCAACGCCGCGCAATGCTTTATCGACGACTTGCGCAAGGGCTTAAGCCCCATACCCACCCCCGCCAAACCGCCAAGCTGGGACATCGCCAAGCAAGGCTTGCCTTATCGCGGCTTGGCGCCGTTGCAAGACAGCCGGCTGTTTTTCGGGCGCGACGCGCAGGTTCAGCAAGTGGCCGACAAGCTGGCGGCGGCGCGGTTTGTCGTCGTGGTCGGCGCGTCGGGGGCGGGGAAGTCTTCGCTGGTGTGGGCGGGGTTGTTGCCGAAGCTGGCGGCGGGCCGCTGGACATGGGCGCGGATGACGCCGGCCGAATGCCCCGGCCACAGCCCGCTGGCGCTGCTGGCCGAGGTGTTGGCCGCGCAGAAGCCCGGTTGCCGCGCCAGCCAATGTCAAACCGCCTTACAACAAGGCGAAACCGCCTTGCAAAACCTGCTCGCCGCGCTGCGCCAAACCGCCGGGGCGGCAGCGGCGGACTGGCAACTGCTGCTGTTCATCGACCAATTCGAGGAATTGTTCACGCGGGTCGAAGCGCCGCAGCGCCTGCCGTTCATCGACGCTTTGGAAAAATTGCAAGCCAGCGGGCAGGCGCGGATCGTGGCGACGCTGCGGGCGGATTTCCTAGGCCATTGCATGGACGCGGCAGACTTTGGCGAGCGTTTGGCGGCTTGGTTCAACGCCGGCCAATACCTGCTGGCGGCGCCCGGCGAGGAGGCGTTGCGGGCGATGGTGCAACAACCGGCGCAACTTGCCGGGTTGGCGTTTGACGCTGGGCTGGCCGAGCGCATCGTCGCCGACACCGGCCTGAAACCCGGCAATCTGCCGCTGATGGCGTTTGCGCTGGAACGGCTGTGTGCTGAGCGGCAAGGGCCGCGCATGACGGCAGCGGCCTATGACGGATTCGGCGGCGTGGACGGGGCCATCGCCACGCAGGCGCAAGCGGCGTTTGAAGCGTGGGCTGTGGACGATCAGGCCGAGGCGCTGTTGTCCGATTTGTTCCGCGAACTGGTGGACATCGACGAAGCCAGCGGCGCGGCGACGCGGCGGCGGGCGGATTTGCAGTTATGGGCGGCCGACGGCCCGGCGCGCGGCTTGATCGACGCCTTTGTCGCGGCGCGGCTGCTGTTGATCGATGGCGACCGCGACGGGCAAACGCTGGAAGTCGCCCACGAAGCGCTATTGCGCACTTGGCTCGGCGGCTGGATCGACAGCCGCAAAGACCAACTGCTGATGCGCAAACGCTTGCAGCGCGACGCGGCGGAATGGCGGCGGCGCGGCGAGCCTGAGGCGTTCCGCTGGCTAGACCCGCTGGCGGTGGAAGCCGGGGCGATGCTGGACGCCCTGCCCTACACGCCGACGGCGGACGAGGCGCGGTTTTTGGGGCCGGTGCGGCGGGCGGACATGCTGGCCTTGCTCGAACAGGCCGACACGCCGCACGAAACCCGCGCCACCATCGGCGTCCGGCTGGCGATTATGGGCGATGACCGCCCCGGCGTCGGCCTCAGCGCAGACGGCCTGCCGGCTATCGACTGGTGTCTGGTGCGGGGTGGGCGGGTGGTATTGGAAGGTAATGCGGGCAGTTTCGAGGTGGAGGATTTTAAAATCGCCAAATACCCGGTGACTCAGGCGCAATACCAAGTGTTTATCGAGGCCGAAGACGGCTATAAAAATCCGGCGTGGTGGAACGGTGATGTGCCGCGCCGCTCTTATTCCAAGTCCGGTCGGCAGATACCGGCCTACGCCAACCATCCAGCGGTGAATGTGGATTGGATGGAAGCGATGGCGTATTGCCGCTGGCTGAGCCATCAATTGGGGTATACGGTGCGCCTGCCTACCGAATGGGAATGGCAGCAGGCGGCTTGCGGTGGCAATCCCGCAAATGTTTATCCCTGGGGATCGGATTTTGACCCGCGCCGTGCCAACAGCTATGAAAGTGGCCTAAGCCGCACCGTCGCGGTGGGCCTGTATGCGCAAGGCGCGAGCGACGGCCAGCCGATGGACATGGCGGGGAATGTCTGGGAATGGTGCTTGAACGCATACGAAAAGCCTATGCCGCTGGCGGACATCGTTTGGACGAATCATGCGCTAAGAACCCTGCGCGGCGGCTCCTGGCTCGATGGAGCGGGCGGCGTCCGCTGCGCCTATCGCCTCAGGGACCGTCCCAACAATCGCAACCTCAACGTGGGGTTTCGGTTGTTGTGTGGGGTTCTCCCTGGTGCCTTCTGATTCCTGTCTTCTGTCTTCTGATTGCTGTTTTCTGCTGTTCTGCTGTTCTGCGGCGACTCGCCGCCGCCCGCCGCCACAAGCCGAACGCTTGTAGGAGCGGCCTTTAGGCCGCGATTATCGTAGGCCGCGCTTATCGCGGGCTAAAGCCCGCGCCTACACCACCGCCTGGAGTCCAAAGCTTGCTTTGGACATTGCAAACCCGTCCAAAGCAAGCTTTGGACTCCAAGACCGCCGGCATCCGGGCCGGCCCTCAACGTAGCGCCGGCATCCTTGCCGGCCCTCTCCTCCATACACAAATGCGCCGAAGCCCGTCATTCCGGCTCCCGTCCGGAATGACGGAGATTCTTAGGCGGCTT
>JBJSYU010000330.1:0-15616 GCA_046089945.1 Candidatus Methylumidiphilus sp. | reverse complement strand
GGCGGCAAGGCGGATCTGACGCGGTCATCGCCCGGGAGATTGCCTGGATAGGCGAACCCAAAGAGAGCGAATGATCGGGCCAAGCCTGACGCTGTCCGCGTAGATGTTATGCTTGATACCGGCAAAAGCGGAACATCTGCGCCCCTCTTCTTGCTGGGAGGGGGCTGTGGGTGAGGATAATCTAACCAAGGGCAATTTGTAGCCGTCGCAAGTATACAACTGGGCGTTCGGCCCGTTGCCAAAAAATCACTCCTTGCAACAAGCGGCAAAATGTTATAATGTGTGTCAATACTTATAGTGAAGCGTGGTCATAGCCAAGCCCGTTGCCGACTTGAAGCGACCATCTGTCATGGGAAGATGGGGCCACGCCTGTGCCACTGCCTTCTCATGCTAAAACTGGTCATTCGCCGCATCCGGCAAGCAACTGAATTGTCAGTATTTTTGGCGTTTTAGAGTAGGCTATTTTTGCAGCCAGACGGGAGTAAATTTAGTGCGACAGAATATTCTTCCTACATCAGACCCAACGTGAACGGAACTGCCCCTGTGTTTGAAAAAATCTCGATGATTGGCCTAGGCTACATAGGCCTGCCTACTGCCACCCTGTTTGCGTCGCGCAAGAAAATGGTCATTGGCGTGGACGTGCTGCCCCATGTCGTGAATACCATCAACCAAGGGCGTATCCACATTGTCGAGCCTGAACTCGACATGCTGGTGCATGCCGCCGTCACCGAGGGTTATTTGCGCGCCACCCTTACGCCCGAGCCTGCTGACGCCTTTCTGGTTGCGGTGCCAACCCCCTTCAAGGAAGGCCACAAGCCCGACCTCAGCTACATCGAGGCGGCGGCGAAGATGATAGCGCCAGTGCTGTGCAAGGGCAATCTGGTGATTTTGGAGTCCACTTCGCCGGTCGGCAGCACCGAGCTGTTGGCCGAATGGATGGCGGCGGCTCGGCCTGACCTTAGTTTTCCGCAGACGGCGGGCGAGGAGGCCGACATCCAAGTCGCGCACTGTCCGGAGCGGGTCTTGCCAGGACGGGTGCTGCATGAGTTGGTCAGCAACGACCGTGTGATCGGGGGGCTCACCCGCAAAGCCAGCGCATTGGCGGTGGAGCTTTACAAGTCCTTTGTCGAAGGCGAGTGCATCGTTACCGACGCCCGCACCGCCGAAATGTGCAAGCTCACCGAAAACAGCTTCCGCGACGTCAACATCGCCTTTGCCAATGAACTGTCGATTGTCTGTGGTAAGCTCGGAATCGATGTTTGGGAACTGATTCCTCTGGCCAACCTCCATCCCCGCGTTAACATCCTCCAGCCTGGCGCCGGGGTGGGGGGGCACTGCATCGCCGTCGATCCTTGGTTTATCGTCGACAGCGCCCCCGAAGAGGCACGCATCATACGGGCGGCGCGCGAAGTGAACGAACACAAGCCGACTTGGGTGGTGGAAAAAGTCAAGGCAGCGGTTGCCGACGTGTTAGCCACAGGCTCCGGCAGGGATATAAGCGAAATCACCGTGGCTTGCCTGGGCCTCGCCTTCAAGCCGGACATCGACGACTTGCGCGAAAGCCCGGCGGTGGGCATTTGCGCCGCGCTGGCGCGGACTGGTTGCCAGTGCCTTGCCGTGGAACCGCATGTCGGGTGCTTGCCTAAAGGGCTGGCCGAGCTTGGCGTATGCCTGACCGGCCTTGATGACGCGCTGGCCAAGGCCGACGTCATCTGTGTGCTGGTGCGCCACAGCGACTTTTTGCGGGCGAAAGCCAACATTGCCGCAGCAGGGGTCGTGGTCGACGCTGTCGGGCTGTTGGCGGGGGAGGCATAGCGCGATGGACATTTTGTTAGAGCAGCTTGCCGCCGCCAAGGCTGATCCGGAGGCAAGCCAACGCCAGTGCGTTCCCAGCCGCATCGCTTATGCGGTCAGTCATTCTCTGCCCTTTGCCAACAATGGCTATGCGGTGCGCACACACGGGGTTGCCACCGCGTTGGTGGCCCGCGGGCTGCAAGTATACGCCTTTACCCGGCCCGGCCTCCCCTGGAGCCTGCCGGGATTTGCCGATGAAGGCTTTGGCCACCACCACGCCATCGACGGCGTCCAGTACATCCATCGGCGCGACCCATGGGTCGGCAGCGCCCCACCCACCGAGGAAGAGCTTATTCGTGTGCACACCGGTGCCTATGCCGAATGGTTCAGGGTGTTCAAGCCGTCTGCTGTGGTCGCGGCGTCGGGTTTTGAGACCGCGCTGCCGGCCTTGATCGCCGCACGCCGCATGGGGTTGCCGTTTGTCTACGAAGTGCGCGGCTTTGCGGAAATCGCCAAGCTTAGCCAGGATCCGAGCTGGCAGGACTCGCCAGAGTTTCAACGCCAACTGCGCATTGAAAGCGCCATCGCCCAAGCCGCCGACGCGGTCACCGCGCTGGGACAGCCCATGCTTGAAGAACTGGTCCGTCGCGGAGTCGGCAAAGACAGCATCAGCATCATGCCCGATGCTGTCCGGGCGCTTCCGGAAATCCGCCCGCGCGACCCGTCAGTGGTGGCGAAGCTCGGCATAGAGGGAAACTTCGTCGTGGCTTACATCGGATCGTTGAGCGCCCACGAAGGGCTGGACGACCTGATCGCCGCCTGCGGGCAGCTGCGGCGGCAAGAGCAGCTTCCGGTAAAGCTGCTAATCGTCGGATCCTCCAACCCATACGGGATTATCGGACAGCAGACGCCCCCTTGTGGTTTCACGAAAAGCCTGCGGGAGACGGCGGAGCAACATGGCTTTGCCGAACACATTACCTTCACCGGAAGAGTCGGGGTCAATGAAGTCGGCGCATACTACGCCTTGGCCGATGCCATTGTGCTGCCTCGCAAGCCAGATCCGGTAAGCGAGTTGGTGCCTTCCATCAAGCTGATTGAGGCTTTGGCCTACGGCAAGCCAGTGCTGGCATCCAGCGTCGCCCCCTTGAAAGAGGAGGCAGGCGCGGCGGGTGGCGTCGAATATTTCGATAAGGGCAACGCCTCCTCGTTGCGGGGCGAACTGTCGGCATTGCTGAGGGGTGCCGCTGCCGCCGCAACGCGGGCCGCTGAGGCGAGACAATGGGTCGGCAAAAACAGGCTGTGGGCCGACAGCGTGAATCCGCTTGTGGACACCTTTCACCGCCTGACGGGGCAGGCCGTGACAACACGGGCCGTCGGCGCAGAAACCGCAGCGGGCGGTAGCTCGCCGGAGATCGCCGCGCCCGTCAGGCCGCAGATGTTGTCCGCAAGCCCGCCGGAGGTCGCCGCGCCCGTCAGTCCGCAGGTGTTGGCCGCAAGCCCGCCGCAGGCCGCCACGCCCGTCAGGCCGAAGGATGGCAGTTTTGAGAGACGCTTTTTTCTCGATGTCGGCACCGCTTCCGACAACTTAAAATTAGTCTCCAGCATCACTGAAAGCGTAATCGAGACGGGCGGGAATTTAGGCCATGTCGGGTCGCTGTTTGGAAGGCTGAACAGCCACGGTAAGCAATATACCGAGGTGTTGGTCAACGGCATCGCTAAAGGGTTTGATCTGCTGAGGATGTTGGAGAAAAAGCAGGTCATATTGATTGCCGGCCATGATTTAAGGTTTGTTCAACCCTTTGTTGAGTATTTTTCAAAATACTTTACAGTCATTGTCGACAAGTGGCTTTCAACCAACAAACATGACCCCAAGCAATCGTCCGAACTGTTGCAGAAAGCCGATATAATTTGGTGCGAATGGTGCTGCGAAAACGCAATATGGTACTCCAAGCACCGCAAGCCAACACAAAAGCTGTTTGTCAGGTTACACAAGTTTGAAATTGAGACAAAATACCCGTCTGGAGTGGATTGGGGGAGGGTTGACGCGCTGATATTCATTGCCGAAGGAATGCGGGTCTACGCAAACGCAATGCACAAAATAAACTGCAGGCAACTGCTCCTTTATAATGCGTTTGACGTGGACGCCGTGGAGCGGGCAGGTGCCTCAGTACGCCGCGACATTAAGTCCCTTGCGGTGATGGGCTATGTCCCAAAAATAAAAAGGCTTGACAGGGCAATTGATGTGTTTTCGAGGCTGTACCAGTCTGACCCTAGATTCTCCCTGCACATAAAAGGCAAGTCGGCGCGGGAGATGGATTGGATATGGAAAAAGGAGTCACAGTTCTTCATTGAACAGAAAATGAGGCTTGACGTGCTTTCTGACAAAGGTGCGGCAGTCACAGCACAACCGTATGACGACAAAGTCCACGAATGGCTAGGAAGCAAGGGCTTTTTGCTATCGGCCAGTGACATTGAAGGCTCCCACCAGGCAGTAGCCGAAGCTATGGCAGTCGGTACTGTTCCTGTGATCTATGGCGACTGGGTAGACCGCTTCGGCGCTAGGCTGCTTTATCCCAGCGAACTGTGCTTCAGCAGTTTTGATGATGCGGTCGAATTTATTCGCAAACTGTCTGACGATGAGAGCGAGTATCAGAAAGTCAGCGACCGGATCAAATACTTTGCCCATCAAAACTTCAACCGCGAGCTAGTTCTACACGGAGCCTTGTCAATTTTTTCCGGGAACGCCGAAAAATTTGAATATGTCAGCATTCCGCAGGCAAAGCGAATTTTGGTGTTCACTGACCTCTGCCCAAACGTAATAGACGGCTCCGCCGTCTGGTTATTGTCTACGATAGAGATGCTGCTGCAGGATTCAAACCTTGACGTGGTTTTGATTTCGAGGGAGTCCGTCCAGAGTCCCGACTTATTACGGGCGTTCGTCAATACCAACCGCTTTTATTTGGAAACCTTTAGTGCCAGCAGCTTCAATGAGCAGAGCCATATCGATTATCTCCGATTCCTTGCCGAAGCCGCTGACAGGCATCAAGCCCATAAGATTATTGTCCGCGCTGCGCCAACACTAATCAACAAGGCGATCGGAGTGGTGCCGAATGCTATCTTGTCAAAGATGATTTACTATGTTATCGGCGAGGCATATCCTGAACAAAGGTTTTTGGAAAGCGTGAGCGCATTCTTTGTCCAGACTGACGAATCGCTACGGCGCTTGACCGAAAAGTTTGGGAATATTGTTGCCAGCAAAAAAGTTGGCATCCTAAGACCCATGATACCGGACACATACTCTGCCGACATCGTGATTCCCACGAAGCACTTGTCCGTAATTTACATGGGAAAACTGAGCAAGGAATACATGGCCGCTGAAATGGTGGACTTCATCAGAAAAGCCCCTGAAGCCGTTAACTTCTTGGTGTTGGCGGCGAAATACCAGCGCTCCGACGGCGAAGACTATGTCAAAAAGCTGCGTTCGGGCCTAAATGCGGCGCAGAGTTCCGGAAAAGCCTTGGTGATGAACTCCCTAAGCCGCTTGGACGTTATGAGGCTTGCCAAAGGTGCCCACATCGGCTGGTCATTGCGCGGCAAGGTTTACGCTGAGTCTAGCGAGATTTCAACTAAAGTCCTTGAATATTGTAGCCTTGGCAAGCCTGTGATATTAAACGACTTCTCGTCGAACAAAACCTTACTAGGCGACGCCTACCCGCTCTACGCGAACTCTGTTAACGAAGCCGCAGCGCACATCAACTTGCTGCTAAGGGACGCGGAGCTTTACCGGAAAACTGCGGAGCACTGTGCCGCTGTTGCCCAGCGCCACAAAATGAGTCGCATTTTGAATGATGTGATTGATATAATTACCCATTAAGACAGGTGAACCATGGCAAAAAAAGATGATTTACTCAAACAAGTCGAGCTATCTCGCAGAAAGTTTGCAAGGTCAATTGCTGACTTGAACAAGGCGGGTGTAAAGTTTTTAGACCGTGCGCCAGTGCTTCCGCAATATTTGCTGGAGAACTGCAAGGTCTTCAGCGGACGCGATACAATGCTCGACTCGGGGATTTTCAATGGCGGGGTTTGGGCCGAAGTAGGTGTTGACCAAGGAAAGTTTTCCAAAGAGATCATCGTGCGGGCAAAACCGAGCAGGCTTCACCTAATCGAGATCGACACATCGAAAATTGATCGGTCGATCATCGGCGAGTACATTGAGTCCGGCATCGCCACCATCCATGCTGGAAACTCGCCAACAGTTTTGATGAGCTTCCCGGAAAATTTTTTCGATGTCGTATATATCGACGGAAACCACTTATACCAAGGCGTCAAGGCCGACATTGCCGCAGCCTCCAACCGCATCAAGCCGGGCGGTGCTATGATCTTCAATGATTACGCGGCATGGTCTCCAGTTTCCATGTCCCGCTGCGGCGTCGCTAAAGCGGTCAATGAGTTCATTAATGAAATGGGCTGGAACGTGATCGCGCTAGCTTTGCAAGGGACTGGCTACCATGACTTGGCTATCAGAAAGCCAAGGTACGCGGTGACTATTTAGTCCGGAAATCCATTGCCTTCCCCCGTTAGGTAGATAGAGACTTACCGGCAGCAGTTCCCGGTCTAAATTTCTCAATCGCTTGAATAGCAAAACAATAGACCGGGAATTGCTGACACCCGCAAGCTTTCAAGGCTGCGACTACAATACTTGGCGGGCGGAAAAGGCCTGATTCATAATAAACCAGCCCGCATGGCTGACACAGGGGCGCAGCGGCTAATGTCAACTCTTGGAACTTTATCGTATGAGTGTTTCCCCAAAGCACACAGACAGACTGAAAAAATACCTGAAAGGCCATGAGACCGTCTTTGGTAGCCGACCGGCTAGCCCCACGCTAGAATTTGGCTGCGGTGCTGGCGACTTGCTTATTGCTGCCCATGAGATGGGGATGACTTTTTTTGGCATTGATGTTTCAGAAGTCAGGCTTGCAGAGTTCCAGCAAAAACCTGATAGTGCCAAAGCCAGCGATTTTTTCAGGCTTTACGACGGCGATATACTGCCATTCCGATCTGAATACTTTGGCAGCATATACTCGTGGTTTGTGCTTGAAAACATCCTTGACTTAAGTACTTCGCTTAGGGAGCTGGTTCGTGTGACCAAGGTCGGTGGTACACTATGCCTGATAACTCAAGAGACGTTCAATTACTTTGATGGCCATTGCAATGTGTACTGGCCACCGTATTTTCCACGACGATTCTTTCGCCCGTACATGGAAGAGCATGGCTTTGACGGCAAGCAGATTGCCTACATGGAAAGCAGCGTTTTCTATGTCACCACATCACAGATTAGCAGCATACTAGCCTTCTTAGGCTGCAAAATTGTGTCTGCCGCCGCACCGCTTAACGAAAAGCGACGAAATGACGCGCTAGACAATCTAGCCCTTAACGTGGACACGGAACGGAAAGCGCGCATACTCGCACGGCAAGTCAAGCAATTCATGAAATCGGGTGAGTGGAGTCCGCCAGAAAGAAACATAATCATTTGGGCGCAAAGAGAAATGTAGCACGGACGGAAGCAAGCCAACAAACCTTCTGTACTTGGATTTAGAGACAAGAATGTATGAAGAATCATTTGTGCAAGTAAAGTGTAGTTGTTATGGCACAAAAAAGCGGTCACTTTGGTGCTATCTGAATTGTTTTTGGAGATGTCATGAATATTGAATATGGTCTGTCCGAACTCTTGGCAGAAATCCATAGAACTTTGTTCGCCCAAGATTTCCCAAGCTTAGCCAAGGCCATTGGTGAGGCGACACTGGAACAGTGTTGCTTTATTGAAGAGGCCATCAAGTCGCCTTACTTGGAAGCCTATGCTAGGTGGTGGTTTGACCAAAAAAAATATGCCCAGGCGATGGAGGTGTATAAGTTTATTTTCGATAATAAACCCATGCTATCCATCAGCCTTACCGCCGTACATTGCTACCAGAGCGTTCTTGCCTGCAGCAGGCGCAAAGAGGAAGCCATCCGGCTCGGGCTGGAGTCACTGAAAGTCCGAGAAAACCCCGGAACTTATTGGAATGTTGCCAATTTTTGCTTGGATCTCGGTCGCATCGAAGAAGCCAGGCGCTTGTACCTGAAAGCCAGGGAGGCTGGCGGCGACAAGTTTTACGACATTGACGGAAAGTTGCTTGTCGCCGACGGAATGCTGAGTTTAGCCGATGCGGCACAATGCTTCCGTGAGCGTTGGAAGGAGATAAAAGCCTCGAATTTTTCTGCGGAAGCCGATGCCTCCCGCCCGGTGCCTAAGATCGAGTTCGCCGAAGTGCTTCGCCTTGCTGGCGCTGGCGAGGAAGGGTTTGCCGTGGAGACGTTAGAGTGGCGCAAAAACACAGACCCCGCCTGCGATTTCCTATCGGGTGACGCCCTGTCAGAGGGAATCGCGTTCCAGTCAGGCGAGACCGACGAGGTCATACACCGCTATGTGTACGAAGCCATCAAATCCGGCGAAATGTCTTACCTGTGCCCGCAGACCAGCGCAGCGGTTAAATCACGGGTGTCCGTCTACATCGATGACCAGTTCATTCCGCTGGCTTATTACTTCAATGCGGATGTGCCGTTTTTTTTGCTTGTCGAGAGGCTGGCCGGGAATAGGAACGGTCTTTACTTTCCCCACAGCGAAACTTACGTTTGTTTTGACCCAGAAAGAGCCTACAAAAACTCATGCATAAAGCTCAAATATACTCTGACAACCAAGTGGCAAGAGTTCAAGGAATACTTTAAGGGCAACAACAGCCCGGCATTTATCATAGGTATATACGATCACTGGGGCCATACCATACTCAATGAATACCCTAGCTTAGAGTACTTGTTCAACAATGGGATGTTGAATGGCTCAAGTCATGTGCTGTGCGGGCTGCACGAGTATCTGAATGTTCAGGAAATATACAACCTCTCCTTTGAGCGCATGGTGAGGCTCGCCGACCACGAGGCCATCACCGATTATATCGCCAGCAACCGCCTGTTTGCCGTCAGGCCAGCGAACCCGCAGTACCAAATGCCGCTGAGTCTACGTGGTCGTGTAATAGCGAACTGTGATCGTCTGGCGGAAGAAGACGTCCGCCAGCGCTTCGACAAAGCCGACTTTGCCTTCGCTATCTGGGTCGAAATTCGATCCAATGACCGCATTTGCCAAACCCAAGAGGAAATAGCCTGTGAAGTCGTAAGGCACTTGGACGCAAAGAAAATGGGCCGGACTGCTATCTTCGTTGCCGGTTGGTCGAAAAAACTTGCGGTTACCAACGATTTTGACCTTCGCATGATTGAGCAGGATGCCGAAATCGCTAGGCGGATATCCGAAAAAGTAGCGGAGTTCTCGGACGCGGCCTGCTTCAGCGTGGTCGGAAAGACTATCTACGAGAAGATTGTCTGGGCCGATTTGGCGGATATCCATGTGTGCGCTTATAGTTCGGGAATATATTTCGCCTATGTGGTCAATAAGCCGTTGATTGTGCATTCCAACAGCGAATGGTATCCTAGGCTGGAAATCAGTACCTGGAAGCTGGGCGTGTCGGTTGAACCCGCACCAAAATACCTTGTGGAAAAGGAATTCATCAAAGATCTTGATTCGCGGCATTTTTATGTTCGTGACTATGCGTGCGACCCCATCGGTGTGACTAAACAACTCGACTTGGCTCTAGCCGGTGCAAGCAGACCGATATGAAAACCATGATTCTAGGGCGGTGGTCGGGGAAAAGGCGTGGCAGAAGAAGCGACAGCACGACCAAAAGCCCGTGGTGAAAATTGGCGCGAAACCGATGCTATGGCGCACCATGAGAATCTGCTCTGTGCAGGGAGTCAATCGACACATCATTTGTTGCGGCCACTGAAAGGCTATGTGATCAAAAAAACACGTTGTCAACCACTTTTTTCGTACTTCCGCCGTGGCGGACGACGGAATGCAGATGCATCAGCGCTACGCCAAACCATGGAAAATCTCCGTGACCGGCAAATTGAAGAATACGTTGATGGGCGAGTGGCCTAAGCGCCGCCTCTTGCCACCTGAAAGGTGGGGGTCTTGCTCTCGCTTAGGGCGATGGCATTAGCCGCCCCGGATGCGGTTGAAGAAGAACAAGTGGGTGAGCTTCGTTGGGTGCCCATCGACCGGTGCGAAGACCGAGAGCGGCTGAAGTTCGGCCTCGCTGGACAACGCCACAGTCCGCTGCGGCATCCGCACAAGACAAACTAGAGGGCTAGGGAGCGATGCCCCGTTACCAACTGGCATCGGTCGCCTACAGCCCCGAACTCGACCCGTTTGAGATCAAGGAAGACGTTTAAAGCCCGGCTGGAAGACTGGCCTTCGCATGATCCAGCAGGACACACGAATTCGCCCAAAGAATCTCCGAAAAGTTGGCAACGTTCTCAACGCGGCTTGTTCGAGCATTATCGGCCACACCGTTTACGAGAAGACCGTTAGTGCGTCAATCAGGAAATCAAGACGCTGATTATTGGCGAACCAGTGTAGTAATTGAAGCAGGCGGTCGAAAATGGGTTGTGGAAGATCGGGGCTGAAGCCGCCATATGGGCCGGAAACAATAAATGCAGCCCAGCAGGGTTGGCAAAACAACTTGACATAGCGCTCACTAATTGGGAATTAGCATGAAAACAGTGATTTTGGCAGGTGGCCTCGGCACACGGATCACGGAAGAAACGGCGATACGCCCAAAGCCGATGGTGGAAATCGGTGGCAAGCCGATTTTGTGGCATATCATGAAAATTTATTCCGCCCACGGGATTAATGACTTCATCATTTGTTGCGGCTATAAGGGGTATGTCATTAAAGAGTATTTCGCCAATTATTTTTTGCACACCTCGGACGTGACCTTTGATGTGATCCACAACACCATGGAAGTGCACCAACGCTATGCCGAGCCTTGGCGGATCACCCTCATCGACACGGGCGAGGACACCCTGACTGGCGGACGCCTGAAGCGCGTCGCAAGCTATTTGAAGGACGAGGAGGCGTTTTGCTTCACTTATGGCGACGGCGTGGCCGACTTGGACATCACGGCTGAAATCGCCTTCCACCGGCAACACGGAAAGTGGGCGACCGTCACCGCGGTGCAGCCGTCCGGCCGCTACGGCGCGCTGGTCATGGACGGGCGGCAGGTCTCCGGCTTCATGGAGAAGCCGCGCGGCGACGGCGGACTGATCAACGGCGGCTTCTTCGTGCTGTCGCCGAAGTGCCTGGACTTGATCGCGGGCGACCATGCTAGCTGGGAAGGCGACCCGCTGACCCAACTCGCCGCGATGGGCGAGCTGATGGCGTTCCAGCATGACGGCTTCTGGCAGCCGATGGACACTTTGCGCGAGAAAAACATGCTGGAGGAGCTTTGGGCCTCCGGCCAGGCGCCGTGGAAGGCTTGGCCATGAACAATTTGTTCGCAGGCGCTTACCAAGGCCGCAAGGTGTTGCTGACCGGGCACAGTGGTTTCAAAGGCAGTTGGCTGGCGCTGTGGCTGTGGCAGATGGGGGCGGAGGTCACCGGGGTTTCCCTGGCGCCGGAGACTTCCCCCGCGCACTGGGATTTGCTGCGGCTGGACATGGACAGCCATTTCCTGGACATCCGCGACTATGAGGCGTTGCGGGCGGTGGCCGCGCAAGCCCAGCCGGAGATCGTTTTCCATCTGGCGGCGCAGCCCTTGGTGCGGCGCTCGTACAGCGACCCGCTGTTCACCTGGAGCACCAATGTCGCCGGCACGGCGAACGTGCTGGAGGCATGCCGGCAGACCGCCAGTGTCCGCGCCATCGTCGCGGTCACCACCGACAAGTGCTACGAGAACCAAGAATGGCTGTGGGGCTACCGCGAGGACGACCGCCTGGGCGGGCACGACCCTTACAGCGCCAGCAAAGCCGGGGCGGAACTGGTCGCGCAAAGCTACCGCCGGTCGTTTTTCAGCCAGCCCGGCGGGCCGCTTTTGGCCACCGCCCGCGCCGGCAATGTCATCGGCGGTGGCGACTGGTCGCAGGATCGGCTAATCCCGGATCTGGTGCGCGCCGTCGGACGCGGCGAATCCTTGGAAATCCGCTCGCCGCAGGCCACCCGCCCCTGGCAGCATGTGCTGGAGTCGCTGTCCGGCTACCTGTCGCTGGGCCAGCGCCTGCTGGAAGGCGACGCGGGCTTTGCGGAGGCGTGGAACTTTGGCCCGGACTCTGCCGGCAACCAGCCGGTGGAAGCCGTGCTGCGCCTGCTGCGGCATAGCTGGCCCGGGTTCCGCTGGCATGTCAGCGACAGCCCGCAGCCGCACGAGGCCAACCTGCTGCATTTGGACAGCACCAAAGCCCGCCACCGCCTGGGCTGGCTGCCGGTGTGGGGGCTGGAGGACGGCTTGGCGCAGACGGCCGGCTGGTACCGCCTGTATCTGGAGCGCCAGCAGGTGGCCAGCGTGGCGCAGCTTGACGCCTACGCGCAGGCCGCCCGCGCCAAAAACTTAGGGTGGGCGGGCTGAGCTTATGGATATTGCCGCAACGCCCATCGCCGGGGTCAAAGTCGTCAGCACCGCTCCTTTTGAGGATGCGCGCGGTGCCTTTGCGCGCTGGTTTTGCGAAAGCGAGCTGTCGGTTCTGCTGGACGGTCGGCGCATCGCGCAAATCAACCATTCCCGCACCCACACCGCAGGCGCGGTGCGCGGCTTCCACTACCAGCATCCACCGCATGCGGAGATGAAGCTGATCCGCTGCCTGCGGGGCCGGGTCTGGGACGTGGCGGTCGATTTGCGGCGCGGCTCGGCGACGTTCCTGCGCTGGCATGCGCAGGAGCTAACCCCCGGCAACGGGCTGATGATGGTCATTCCCGAAGGCTGCGCCCACGGCTTCCAGGCGCTGGATGCGGACTCGGAGCTGCTGTACCTGCACACCGCGGCCTACGCGCCCGGCGCGGAGGGCGGCGTCCGTCATGACGAGCCGCTGCTGGGCGTCGCCTGGCTCTTGCCGGTCGCCGACTTGTCCGCCCGCGACCGGCAGCACCCCCTTCTTTTGAACAGTTTCCAAGGTATCACCGCATGAACTGCCGCCATTGCCATTCCCCCCTCGAACACGTTTTCCTCGACCTGGGGTTTGCCCCGCCGTCGAACGCCTACCTCAGTGAGGCCGACCTCAAGGTGCCGGAGCTGTATTTCCCGCTCAAGCTGTTCGTCTGCGGACACTGCTGGCTGGTGCAGACGGAAGACTACGCGCAGGCCGACGAGCTGTTCAGCCACGACTACGCCTATTTCTCCTCGGTATCGCAAAGCTGGCTGGACCACGCGGCGCGTTACGCGCAAATGATCACGCAACGGCTGGCCTTGGGGGCCGACAGCTTTGTCATTGAGGTGGCCGCCAACGACGGCTATCTGCTGAAGAACTTCGTCGCCGCCGGCATTCCGTGCCTAGGCATCGAGCCGACCGCAAGCACGGCGGCGGCGGCGGAAGCGCTGGGCGTCCCGGTGCTGCGCGAATTTTTCGGCAAGGATTTGGCAGAAAAGCTCACGGCGGAAGGCCGCCAGGCCGACTTGATCTTAGGCAACAACGTCTACGCCCATGTGCCGGACATCAACGATTTCACCCGTGGGCTGAAGGCCGCGCTGAAGCCCGGCGGCACGGTGACGCTAGAATTCCCGCATCTGATGCAGTTGCTGGCGCACAACCAGTTCGACACCGTTTACCACGAACATTTTTCTTATCTGTCGCTGCACACTGTCCAACGCATTTTTGCCGGGGCGGATTTGCGGGTGTGCGATGTGGAAGAACTGCCCACCCACGGCGGCAGCTTGCGGGTTTACGGTTGCCATGCCGACGACGCACGCGCCGACAGCGCCGCTGTCGCCGCCTTGATTGCCGAGGAAGTGCGCCAAGGCTTGCGCCAGACCGACACTTACACCCATTTCCAAGCCCGCGCCGACCAAGTCAAAAACGACCTGCTGGCGTTTTTGATCGAACAAAAGCGCCAAGGCAAACAAGTTGCCGCTTACGGCGCCGCCGCCAAAGGCAACACCTTGCTGAATTACGCCGGGGTCAAGCCCGATCTGCTGCCGTATGTCTGCGACGCCGCGCCGTCCAAGCAGGGCAAATTCATGCCCGGCACCCACATTCCAATCCTGCACCCTGATACTATCGCCGAGCGCAAACCCGACATCGTGTTGATCCTGCCGTGGAACATCAAAACCGAAGTGGCGATGCAATTGGCGCAAATCCGCGAATGGGGCGGGGTGTTCGCGGTGGCGGTGCCTGAAATAGTGGTATCTGATTGCTTTTCAATATATACTAATAGTATTGAAAAAGAATCCTCAGACTAATGGAATTAAGTTAGTCAATGGAATTTAAACGAGATTTTAATTGCTAAATTTCCGCTAATTGCCTACAAAAAATAGGCTGTCGCGGTTGTTGCGCCAACGTGGTAGTTTGTTTAAAAGAAAACCATGCCCGTTGGCTTTTGTTACTGTTTTTATTAAAGATTAGGAGAGTTTAAATGTCCAATGATCCGCGCGATCTCAGTGGTTTCAAGCTTCAGCAGGCAATGCTAAAGCTGGGTCGTGATACTCAGCTTCGCGCCGAGTTGATCGAATGGTTAAAGCAAGTTGAACGGCGAGCGGATTACCAAGGTTCCGTGCGGGACGACATCACAGGCCCTGTGATTGATGCCCTGCACACGGAAACTGATGTGTATGAAAAGACGCTGGATAACGGTACTCGGTTTCAGTTTCTCTACCGCACAAAAATTGCGCGAGACTTTTTGTTGGCAGAGCGCGAACATCCCAGCCATGTTTGGGAACCACAAACAACACGGCTATTGAGCCACCTACTGAGTCACAGCACTGCCGATGTGCTGATTGGTGGCGCTTATTTTGGCGACCATGCCATTTTATTGGGTCGCCAACTGGCAAACGCAGACCGATTAGTGCATTGCTTTGAGCCTAACACCGACCAAGTCGCCATGTTGGCAAAAAATGCCCAATTGAATGGTTTGAACAATCTGCGCATCCAGCAGCTTGGATTATGGCATGAGAGTAGCCAGCGGTTGAGACTAGATGGCTTTGATTCATTTGCCAATACCGTATTGGCTGATGAATCCGACGAAGGCTTTGAAACCATCAAGATTGATGAGTACTGCGCTGCGCAGCAACGTTCCCTCTCGCTTTTGATGATTGACATTGAAGGCGCTGAACTGTCTGCTTTGCAAGGTGCCCAAAACGTCTTGAAAAGAGACAAGCCAGCCATTGTGTTTGAAGTACACCGCGAATATGTTGATTGGAGCGAAGGTTTGCTAAAAACCCCCATTGGCTCTTTTTTGACTGGATTTGGATACCAGATTTATGCGATTCGGGACTTTAACGCAAATCGAGAGATGGGTGAACGGTGTATTGAGCTAATACCCGCTGAATCTGTTTACCTTGATGGTCCGCCCCATGGTTTTAATATGCTGGCGGTGGCCGATGGCGCACTAATCGAATACCCGTTATTTAGGATTGTCAGAAATGTCAGCCCGAAATTGTTGCGGCACAAATCACCGGAGTTACACCACCCGCTGGATGGATTTCCAGAAGTTGCGGCAAGATAAACATAAGTTTGCTACCGTAGGCAGCCATGGTTTCATTGGCTAAGCGTTGCTGCGACATTTGCTCGCACCGGGTTAGAATTTTGATTAAAGACGAGATGTGGATCGGGGCTGGCGCGGTATTGCTGGAAGGTGCGGTTTTGCGGCGTGGCTGCGTCATCGGCGCGATGCCGCTGGTACGCGGGGAAGTCCCAGCCTACAGCATCCAAGCGGGCAATCCGTTGCGGCTGTTGGGTTGGCGCGCATGAA
>JBJSYU010000329.1:0-4667 GCA_046089945.1 Candidatus Methylumidiphilus sp. | reverse complement strand
GCGCTTGCTTCAACAGGATCAACAACGTATCGTACAAAACGGAAGGCTGGGGCATGGCGAAGGCGTCCTTTGGAATCGGTTCGGACGCATAGTTTGCCCCGCCTTCCGCCCTCTTTGGCCCGTTTTGTCAGTCAATCAGCTGGCTAGGGAGTGGCCGTTATTTCGCCAACACGGCGCGGAAGGCCAAGGCTATCAGCCACAGCGACACGATACCCCAGCCCACCGCCCACACCACGCCGGGAATGCCGGTCAATTCGGCGAGGTTGCGGGCGTCGCTGTGGGCGCTGCTGTAGATCGACAAGGCCAGCACGGTTTTGATGTCGCCTAGGCCGTTGAACAGGCATTCGATGGCGAGGAAGTTGGCGACAAAGGCGACGGTTTCCGGGTTTTTGGCTTTGGCGAACAGCCACAGCATGTAGGCGATCAACAGGCCAGCAAGAATAGTGAAGAGTTTCATGCCGATGCTGATGGACAGGCCGTCGGCCCACACCGCCGCCAGCCAGTCTTTGACGAAAATCGTGAAGAACACCACCAGCCCGGCGATCAGCAGCGCGGAATAGCGCAGCAGCTTGCGGCAATCTCCCCGGCCATTCGCCAAGCGCAAGACTGCTGCGCCATAGCCGGTTGCCGACAGATAGCCGGCGTTGGCAACCAATATGCTGGACAGTCGGCTGTCGGATGCGGTTAGGGTCAGGCCGCTGGCGTCGGGGGCTATCGCCATGCTGTACACGTTGCCGCCGGTCAGCAAGGCCATGATGACATGGCCGCCTTCGTGGATTAAGGTGACAAACAGCGTGAATGGGTATGTCGCCCATTGGCCATATGGCAGCAGATAGGCGGCTAGGCCGGCCAGCAGGGCTAGGAATAACGGGGATTTTGACGGGGGCATTTTGAGTGGCTAGTGGCTAGGGGCCAGCGCAAAAGTATACCCTTTCGCGGCAAGTAAACGCCGGCAAGATGTCGGCGCTACGCGCAAATGCCGGCAAGATGTCGGCGCTACGCGCAAATGCCGGCAAGATGCCGGCGCTAGGTCAATCCGCCGCCAAAACCGCCCGCCAACCCGGATACAGGCGGTCGGCGTCCTCGGCGAAACTGGCGAAGGCGCCGCGCAGTTCGGCATGGTGCCGGGCGTAGTCGGGCAGCGCCACGCCGGCCTGCCAGGCGTCTCGGGCTTGTTTCAGCGACAGGGCGCCGGCGGCGGGGCCGTCGCGGTGGCCGAACACGCCGCCGCCGCAGGTTTGGATCACATTGCAATGGCCTAGCGTGTCGAGGAAGCCGGGCAGGCGCAGCGCGTTCATGCCGCCGGAAATAATCGGCGTAGTGGCTTTCATGCCGTGCCAATCTTGGTGAAAGTACGGGCCGTCGGCGCGATCGCGCTCGATCATCTGGGCGATGTTGGTGTCAGCCTTGCCGCCTTCCATTTTGCCGTAGCCCAAGGTGCCGACATGGATGCCGGAGGCGCCGGACAGCCGCGCCATTTTGCAATGCACGAACGCGGTGTAGCCGCGCTGCGACTGCGGCGAGGTGACGGCGCCATGGCCGGCGCGGTGGTAGTGCAAAAACTGGCGCGGGAAATAGCGGCGCACCGCCGTGACAGCCGTGCAGCCGGCCACGTAGCCATCGACCAAAAAGGCGACATGCGCGGCGTTTTCGCCGAAGGCTTCCAAGATGAATTCGCCGCGCGCGAACATTTCAAACGGGTCGTCGGCGGTGATGTTGGCGGAAAACAGCTTCGCCGCGCCGGTCTGGTCTTGGGCGCGGCGCATCGCGTCGGCGACCAGCGGGATGGTTTCACGCAGCGGCGCGTAGACTTGGTTGCCCTGCGGCTCGTCGTTTTTGATGAAGTCGCCGCCTAGCCAAAACTGCCCGCAGGCGTCGGCGAACGGCTGCGGCCTTAAGCCCAGCTTGGGCTTGATGATGGTGCCGACGATCATGCCGCCGTTTGTTTCCGGGCGGCCTAACACGCGCCAGAGGTCGGCGATGTTCACCGCCGGGCCGTCGAACAGCGCCAAGAAGTCCGCCGGAATGTGGATATCGTGCAGCTTGGCGCATTCCACATCGCCCATGCCTTGGTTGTTGCCGACGGTCAATGTCCACACCGAGGCCAGCATCGCCCGCCCATCGCTGATGTTGCGGTCGAACAAATCCACCGGATAGGCGATTTTCACCAGCCCGCTGTCGGCGTCGGCCGCGTAGACTAAAGCGTCCAGGCTGCGGGTGAACGCATCGGTGGTGCCGACTTCAACATTGGTGCCGGTGGAGGATTCCGCCGCGAAGTGCGCGGCGGTGGCGAGGAAGCCGTGGCCGGCTTTGGGCTTGAGGATATACGCCGCCAGCACATGGCGGCCGTCCGCCAGCAGGTCGGATTCAGCCAAATCGAGGCGGACATAGCGTTGGGTTTGATCCATGTTCTTGTTGTTTTTGTGTGGGGCGGGCAGCGGCGGAGTATGGGCGCTTGTCGGCTGGAAAAACATTCAATTCTGGTGATGCGGCACATAAGCTAGGCTTAGGTCTCCCTCGTCCCGTGGGGAGAGGGAGCAAAACGTTTCCTTGACCTGTCGCCGCACACAACCCCCCGTTTCCCGCCCGATGCACCTGCCCCACCCTTGCATTTTATTGTTACTGCTTTGGCTCCCGGCCTGTCGGGCGGATTTGCCAAGTTTCCAAGCCGTCAAAAACGACTGGCATCCGTCCGAAGCGTATCTGCTCGACCGCCACGGCCAGCCCTTGCATGAACTGCGGCTGGACTTCAAAACCCGCCGCCTGCCTTGGGTGGCGTTGGCGCACATCTCACCGGCCTTAATCCAAGCCATCGTCGCGGCGGAAGACCGGCGTTTCCAGCAGCACCACGGCGTCGATTGGCGGGCCTTGGCGGCGGCGGGCTTGGGGCCGTTGTTCGGCCGGTCGCCGCGTGGCGGCAGCACCTTGACCATGCAGCTTGCCGCGCTGCTCGACCCGCAACTTAAGGTCGGCAAGGACGGCCGCAGCGTCGCCCAAAAAATCCGCCAAATCCGCGCCGCGCTGGCACTGGAGGAGACTTGGAGCAAGCCGGAGATTTTGGAGGCTTATTTGAATCTGGTCGGCTTTCGCGGCGAGTTGCAGGGCATGGCGGCGACGGCGCGGGCGTTTTTCGGCAAGCAGCCTTCCGGGCTGACCGAAGCGGAAGCGCTGGTGCTGGCGGCGGTGCTGCCGTCGCCGAACGCAGGCGCAGGGCGCATCGGCCGCCGCGCCTGCGCCATCGCGGCGGCGGCGGGCTTTGCCGTCGATTGCCCGGCCTTGCAGACTTTGGCGGCGGGGGTGTTGGGTCGGCCGATGCTGATTGCGCCGGGCGTCGATCTTGCCCCGCATCTGGCGCGGCGGCTGTTGAAAACCCCCGGCGAAACCCTGCGCACGACGCTGGACGCGGCGGTGCAGCGGCGGGTTTTCAATGCCTTGAGCCAGCAGTTGCACGGGCTGGCCGAGCGCAATGTGCGCGACGGCGCGGCGGTCGTGCTGGACAACGCCAGCGGCGAGGTGCTGGCCTATGTTGGCTCGGCCGGGCCATTTTCCAAAGCCGCCAAAGTCGATGGCGTCCGTGCCAAGCGGCAGGCCGGTTCGACGCTGAAACCGTTTTTGTACGCCATGGCTTTGGAAAAGCGCTATTTGACCGCCGCCTCGCTGCTCGACGACGCGCCGATTCATTTGGAAACCAGTTCCGGCCTGTATATTCCGCAAAACTACGACCGCGAGTTTAAAGGCAAAGTCAGCGTGCGCACCGCCTTGGCGAGTTCGCTGAACATCCCGGCGGTGCGGGCTTTGGTGCTGTTGGGCGTGGAGCGCTTCCGCGACCGGCTGCGCGAGTTTGGCTATTTGAGCATCAGCCAGCCCGGCGAGTATTACGGCTTTTCGCTGGCTTTGGGTTCGGCGGAAGTCAGCCTGCTGGAACAGGCCAACGCTTACCGCGCCTTGGCGAACGGCGGGCTGGCCTCGCCCGCGCGCGTCCTGCCCGATGAACCGGCCGGGACGGCGCGGCGGGTGTTGGATCAGTCCGCCGCGTTCATCGTCTCCGACATCTTGGCCGACAGCGCCGGGCGGGCGGTGACGTTTGGCCTGTCCAGCCCGCTGGCGACGCGCTTTTGGGCGGCGGTGAAAACCGGCACCAGCAAAGACATGCGCGACAATTGGTGCATAGGCTACAGCCGCCGCCACACCGTCGCGGTGTGGGTGGGCAATTTTGAAGGCGACTCCATGCACGATGTCTCCGGCGTCACCGGCGCCGCCCCGGCTTGGCTGGAAATCATCACCGCCTTGCAAGACGACGGCTCTATGTCGCCGCCGCCGCAAGCGCCCGATGGCGTGACGCACCGCGACATCCATTACCTGCCGCCGGTCGAACCGCCGCGTGGCGAATGGTTCATCGCCGGCACCGAAACCGACCTAATCCGCACCGCAGAACCCGCCAGCCAAGCCCCGCGCATCGCCGCCCCGGCCAATGGCGTCGTCATCGCGCTAGACCCGGATATTCCGTATGAAAACCAAGCCGTGTTCTTCACCGCCCGCCCGGCCTTGGACGGCCTAGTGTTTAAGCTCGACGGCCAGCCGCTAGGTTCCGCCACCCGCCGCCTGCGCTGGCGGCCGACGCCGGGTGCGCACACCTTGGTTTTGGTGGGTAAGGATGGGAAAGTGCA
>JBJSYU010000328.1:0-2640 GCA_046089945.1 Candidatus Methylumidiphilus sp. | reverse complement strand
CTCATTTGAGCAGATATTCCAGCAGGGGGTTGCGGAACAAGACGATCAGCACCACCACCAGCACATAAATAGCCAACGACTCGATCATCGCCAAGCCGATGAACAGCGTCCGCATGATGGATTTTTCCGCCTCCGGCTGGCGCGACAGGGCGTCGAGCGCGGCGGCGATGGCCCGGCCCATGGCGAGCGCCGGAAACATCACGCCCAGCGCGATGCCGACCACGGCGACGGCGGTGGAAGCCAAGCTAAACCAGGTCATGTCGTTCATGGGGTTTGCCTTTTGCGGTTGGGTCAATCGGGCGGTGGCGATGATTGCATGCCACCGGCGACATAAATCAGCGCCAGCATGCCGAAAATATACGCCTGCACCAGCGCCTCGATGACATGCAGCATCAACAGCGGCACCGGGGCCAGGAAGCCGGCCACCATCAGCACCAGCAGCGCGGCCATTTCCAAGCTCATGATGTTGCCGAACAAACGAATCGCCAAGGCGATGGTGCGCGTGGCCTCGCTGATGAGGTGGAACGGCAGCAAGATCGGGCTGGGGCTGAGGTAATGGCGCAGATAATTGCGCAAGCCCTGGGCGCGGATGCCGTACCAATGCACCGAGCAGAACACCAGGATCGCCAGCGCCGATGTGGCGGACAGGTCGCGGGTCGGCGAGTGCAGGCCGGGAATCAGGCCGACGAGGTTGGCGACGCCTAAAAACAGCCATAAAGTGCCGATGAACGGCAGCAGCGTCCGCGCATGCTGCGGAGCGGCGGCGGCGATGGCGTCTTCCAAGGTGGCGACGATGCCCTCGGCGGCGGTTTGCAGCAGGCCGGGGTTGGACGCCGGCTTGCGCGTCGCCAGCCAAGACAGCCCGCCCAGCGCCATCATGACGCCCCAAGTCGCCGCCACCGTGGCGGTCAATTGGAAATCGCCGATGGCGAACAGCACCGAAGCGCTCAAGCCCTTGTCCATCAGTCGCGCTCCCGGATGAACAGGTAGACGTTGAACGCGCCGACAAACACGCCGGTGATAATCAGGCTGAGCGTCCAGCTTGTCGAGTAGCCCGCCAGTTTGCCGTCCAGCCAATGGCCCAAATACGCGCCGAGGACGGTGGGCAGCACCAACAGCAAACCTAAAGTTCCCACATAAACCGTCTGCGCCAGCAGGGCAGGCCGCTCGCGCTCGGCCTGCCGCATGCGCCGGGCTTGGCTTGCGAGCTTGTTGCGCAATTCATCTTCCGAGGTATTCATGGCGCGGGCCGTGGTTGCTTGAGGGGGCTTGTTGCGGGAGTGTAGCGCGTGGGGCGGGGAATTGCGCCGCCACGATGGCCGACGCTGCGCAAAAAAAGGCCCCGCAGCCAATGGGGGAGGCTGCGGGGCGCATAATACCCGGCGAGGGGGGCGCCGGGGTAGAGTCGCCGCCCAGGGAGAACGGGCAGCGGGCGCCGTTCCCGGCGCCTGCGTCTGTGACAGGCGGTTTATGTGAAAGTTCTTGCTTTTGCGCCCGCGCGCCTCAAGCCTCAAGCTTCAGCTTAGGCCCGGTCACCAGCACCCGCGCCATGCCCGGTATCAACTCGTAATTGAACGGCGCCGGCAAAAACTCCATTGGCCATTGCGGCGACACATCCACCAGCATGGTCGCGTGCTGCACATAATTTTGCAGGTTGTCGGTGGAAAAATGCTGGCGGTTCCACACGTCTTTGTTGAGGATCACCAAGGCTTGCGAGGAATCTTGGGCAGAAGCTTTCCACATCACCAACACCGCCGGATTCGAGCAGCCCCACATCTCGGTGATGCTCTCCTCTTGAAACACTTGGTAGCTGCGTTTGATCTGGTTGACTTCGCGGATGAAGTCGGTCAAATCGACGCCGGTCTGCTCCCAGTCGGACGGCTTGGTGTCCACCACATGCAATTGCTTGCCGAAGCCAAACTCGAAGCCCATCGGCATCATCACCCCCGCCGAAAACAGCGCCGAAAACAGGTAGCGCTGCTTCATCGCCTCGACATTGCCGTGCTGCTCGGCGAACAGCCTGGGCGTGTCGTGGCTCTCGGCGAAACTGATCGACGGCGCGTGGGCGCGGGTCAGATGGTATTGCTCCATCAGCCAGGGGCTTTCAAAATCCCACCATTTGGAACTGTTGAACACGGCGTTGAAACCGGCCTGCGCGGTCTGCCGCGTCTGCTCCGGCGAACAGCCCAAGGTCTCGGCGACAAACACCGCGTCGGGATGGCTGCGCCGCACATCCTCAATCAGCCGCCGCCAAAACGCGCTTGGGATCTGATAGGCGGCGTCGCAGCGAAAGCCCTTGAAGCCTAAGCCCAGCAGATATTCGACGATCTCGCGGCAATATTTGAACAGCCCCTCTTGGTCGGCAGAATGGTGGTGGTCGAACTGCGCCAAATCCCCCCACACCACTTTCTGCCCGTCGTGGACGCAAAACGGGTTGGCGATGCGGCCGTTTTCCTTGACGAACCATTCCGGGTGCTGTTTCAGCAGCGCGGAGTCGTAGGCGCAATGGTTGATGACCAGATCGATCATCAGCCGCAGGCCGAGCTTTTCCGCCTCGGCCGCCACCGCACGGACTTGGTCTTCCGGCGACTTGGCCCCCCGCGAACACAAGGCCGGATTGATGGCGAAGTAATCCTTGAT
>JBJSYU010000327.1:0-4875 GCA_046089945.1 Candidatus Methylumidiphilus sp. | reverse complement strand
ATCGGCGGCTCAACGGCACGGATTTCCCCGCCGAGGTGCAAGTGACCCGTATGCGCCTCGGGGGCAAGACGGTCATGCAAGGCGCCATCCGCGATATCACCGAGCGCAAGGCGATGCTGGCGGCGCTGGCCTTGGCGAAGGAATCCGCCGAGCAGGCCAACCAATCCAAGTCGCTGTTCTTGGCCAACATGAGCCACGAGATCCGCACGCCGATGAACGCCATCGTCGGCATGACCGAACTGTGCCTGGCGGCCTCGCCCAGCGAGCGCCAGCGCAACTATCTGACGAAAATCAGGGACGCCTCCGACGCCTTGCTGCGCATCATCGACGATATCCTGGACTTCTCCAAGATCGAGATCGGCAGGCTGGGCATCGTCGAAAAGCCGTTCGCCGTCGAGGACGTGTGCAACGGCCTGGCCTCGCGGTTGGGCCAAAAGGCCCAAGAAAAGGGGCTTGAGTTCGCCATCCGCGTAGACCCCGCCTTGGCGCGGCGGATTTTCTTAGGCGACCCGCAGCGCCTGGCGCAAGTGCTGGACAATCTGCTCGGCAACGCCATCAAATTTTCCCAGCAAGGCCAAGTGCTGCTGAGCGTCAGCGAGGAAAGCGCGGGCGAGGGCTGGGCCGTCCTGCGCTTTGCCGTGCGCGACGAGGGCATCGGCATTTCTTTCGAGGATCAGGCGCGGCTGTTCCAGCCGTTCAGCCAAACCGCCGACGCCCCGCGCCGCGCCGCGGGCGGCACCGGCTTGGGGCTGGCCATCTGCCGGCGGCTGGTCGAATTGATGGGCGGCAGCATCGGCGTGTTCAGCGCCCCCGGCGGCGGCAGCACCTTTTATTTCACCGTCCGCTTCGCCACCAGCGCAGAGACCGTGGCGGCACGGACGGCGGCCGTCGCCCGGCAAGTGGACGGGGCGGCGCTGGAACGGCTGCGCGGCGCGGACATCCTGCTGGTGGAAGACGCCGAACTCAACCAGGAAGTGATCCGCGACATTTTGGAATATGCCGGTATGCGGGTGCGCTTGGCCTGCAACGGCGCCGAGGCGGTCAAGGCGGTGGCGCAGGCCATGCCCGACTGTGTGCTGATGGACTGCCACATGCCGGTTATGGACGGCCTTGAGGCGACGCGCCTGCTGCGCACCGACGAGCGCTGCTGGGAACTGCCGATCATCGCGCTGACCGCCAACGCCATGGCCGGCAACCGCGAGCGCTGCCTGGCCGCCGGCATGAACGATTTTTTGGCAAAGCCGGTGGATTCCGCCGGGCTGTGCGCCGCGCTGGCGCGTTGGATTCGGCCTAGGCCGGAAGCCGCCTACGCCTTGCCGCCGGATTTGCCCGCCGTCGGCCCGCCGCAGGATGCGCCGATGGCGGAACTGCCGGGCATAGACACCGCCCGCGGACTGGAGCTGATGAACGGCAAAACCGCTTTCTATATGAAGATGCTGAAAAAATTCCGCGACAGCCAGGCCAACGGCTTCCGCGGACTGTTCCGCCAGGCCCGTCTGGCCGGCGACTGGCCGACGGCGGCGCGGCTGGTCCACAACCTCAAAGGCGCGGCGCGCACTTTAGGCGCCGAGGACTTGGGCGGCTGCGCCGAGTGGCTGGAGGAGGCCATCGCGCAAGGCCAGCCGGAAGCCATTGCGCAAGCGCTAGGCGCGCTGGAGCGGGAGCTGGTGCGGGTGATGGACGGGCTTGCCCGGCTGGATGCGGCGGACAGCCCGGCTGCGCCGATTGCCCCGCTTGGCCCGTCATCGCGGCAGTCCTTGCTCGTCGATTTGGAGCGTCTGCTAGACCAGAACGACACGGCGGCCATTGAATGCGTGGCGGCGTTGGAACAGGCTGTCGCCGACAGCGGACACGACGCCCTGGTCCGCGCCATCGCCCGCGCCGTCGCCAGCTATGATTATGAAGAAGCGCAGGCGCGGCTGCGCCACCTTAGCGATGCGCTCAACCCATCCGCCAACAGCCATAAACCATCTTTCTCGTGAGCCTCATGGAAAACAACCCGCAAGACACCCTCCTCGTGGTGGACGACTCCCCGGAAATCATCGATGTCCTGGGGGCGATGTTGCGCCCCCGCTATCAGGTCAAGTTCGCCACCAAAGGGGTGGATGCCCTCGCCATCGCCCAGCACACCCCGCCCAGCCTGATCCTGCTGGATGTGAAGCTGCTTGGCATCGGCGGCCACGAAGTGTGCCGCCGCCTAAAAGCCGACCCACTAACCAGCGACATCCCGGTCATCTTCATCACCGCCAGCAGCGACTCGCGGCTGGAGCAGCTGGGCTTGGAACTGGGCGCGGTGGACTATCTGCACAAGCCGCTCATTCCCGCCCTGGTGCTGCAACGGGTGCGCATCCACTTGGAGTTTCGCAGGCAGGGTTTGGACTTGCAGACGCAAGTGCAGGAGCGCGACCGGCAGTTGCAGGAGGCCCACCGCGACACGCTGCTGCGGCTGAGCGTGGCGGCGGAATGCCGCGACAGCGCCATCGGGCTGCACCACCAGCGGGTGAGCCATATCGCGCATCTGCTGGCGCTGGCGGCCGGCCTGCCGGCGCCGCAGGCCGAACGCCTGCGGCTGGCCGGCCTGGTGCATGATGTCGGCAAGATCGGCATACCCGACCACATCCTGCGCAAGCCCAGCAATTACAGCCAAGAGGAATGGGCGCTCATGCAACGCCATCCGCAGTGGGGGGCGGACATCATCGGCCAGCATGATTCGCCGCTGTTGCGGATGTCGCGGACGGTGGCGCTGACGCACCATGAGCATTGGGACGGATCGGGCTTTCCCTACGGCCTGGCCGGCGAGTCCATCCCGCTGGAAGGCCGCATCACCGCCATCGCCGATGTCTTCGACAACCTCATCAGCGCGCGGCCCTACAAGGAGGCATGGCCGACGCAAGAGGCGTTCGCGCTGATCCACGGCCAAGCCGGCGTACAGTTTGATCCCCGGCTGGTGTCGCTGTTTCTCAGCCTAGACCCTGAGGCCATCCTAGGCGACGGGGCTTATGGCGAGACGCCGGATTAAACAAGCGCTGAGATTTAAGTCCCCTGTTCTGAGGCATAGGTATCTGCCTGCACAGTCGGCAAAGCATTGATTTTGCACACTCTTCCAGCGGGACAGGGATAGGGGGCAAAGACTGAATCAGGGCATACTTAAAGGCGCTTCCCCCAGCGGCGGCGGTTCCAACGAAACCGACTGGGCGGGCGGGCGCGCGGCAACGGTCGTTGTCGGAATCACGCCATACCCCTGCAAGGCGACCGCCGCCAGCGCCAGCAGGCAACCGCCTTGCAACACGTTCACCCCCAGTCCCCGGCGGCGCAGCACATACTCCAACGCATACAGCACCACCGCGCCCTCCGCCACCAGCCGGGCATAATTGATCTCCTGAAACACCGGCAAGCTGGCCGAGGCCACCAAGATCGACATCACCAGATAGTCCGACGGCGTGACGCCAAAATCCCTAGGCGAAAACACCACGCCGACCGCCACCAGCACCGCCAAACCCGCCACCGCATGGCGGAAATACCCCTCCATCTCGGCATGCGCAATCTCGTTCAAGCCGATGCCATACATCACCAAAGTCACACAGGAATACATCGCAATCCGCGCCGTCGCCGCCAAGGCGGGTATGCGGCTGGCCAAGGATAAAACCCATGCCGCCAGCATCAGTGCGGCAAACAGCCCTAAATCCGGCGTCGTCGTCGGGTTCAGCACCGCGCCGGACAATAGGAAAGCCGGCACCGCGACAGACAAGGCGACATATGCCCCGCTGGCCAGCCAAGACTGCCCCATCATCGCGGCCAACGCCCGCGCCAACAAGGATTGCTCCCCCACGGTCAGCGCCCGCCGCCGCCAGCCCAAGGCATTGGCCAAGGGGAAAAAGCCGCACAGCAGCGCAAACACCAAGGCGTAGATGCCGAGTATCGACAAATCCGACTCGTAGCGCAGCGTAAACACCAAGGTGATGAACACCGCCTGGATCACATAGATAACCAGCACCGACTCATAATGGTCAAACCCCATGGCCAGCAACTTATGGTGGAAATGGTTGCGGTCGGCTTTGAACGGCGAAGCCTTATGCGCGATGCGCTCGCCCATGACCCGCACCGTGTCCACAATGGGCAAACCCAGAATCAGCAAAGGCAATACCCCGCTCAGCGCGGTATTGCAGGACTGCGTCAGCGACACCGCCAAAACCCCCACCAAAAACCCCAAAAACTGGCTACCCGTGTCGCCCATAAACGCCAGGGCAGGGTGGGTGTTATATCGCAGAAACCCCAAAGTCGCACCAATGATGGCGATACACACCGCGATAATCCCGTCGCCGTCGGCCAGCCAAGCCAAGTATGTCATGCAGGCCAAACTCAACACGCTCAAACCCGCCGCCAAGCCATCCAAACCATCCGACAAATTCATCGCATTGGTCGTGCCCAGCAAAAACACAACCGTCAGCGGATAAGCCACCGCGTCGGGCAAACTGTGCAAACCAAAGAACGACAGATTCTTAATCAGGATATTGCCAGGGCTGACTACCATCAGCACGGCGATGAATTGGCCCAGCAACTTAGTCCGGTAGTGCAGATTAAAGCGGTCGTCCAATATGCCAAAAATGCTCAACGCGGCTATGCCCGCAAAAAGCCCGCGCAACGCCGGGTCAGGTTCCTGCCACAGCCACAACGCCAGCAACGTCCCTGCCACCATGCCAATGCCGCCGACGCGGGGAATCGCCGCCGCATGGACTTTGCGGTGGTCGGGAATGTCCACAAATTGCAAAGGCACCGCCAGCTTAATCAGCACGGCGACAAACACCGTGCAGACAAACAGCGCAGTCAGGAATAGCACAAAATAATGCATTGTGGCGGCGGGTGTGGTGGCGTCAG
>JBJSYU010000326.1:0-3347 GCA_046089945.1 Candidatus Methylumidiphilus sp. | reverse complement strand
GGTGAATCTGGTTGGGGCAGTTTTCGAGGTCGATCAACAAAACCCGGTTAGTTTCCTCTGGGGCTTCAAGTCCCGCGTTTTCCGATAGCATAAGTCAAATCCTGTTGCAATACTAATAGACATTATCAAAAACCTACTTACAGCGGTTTCATATCTGGCAAGTTATTGACAGATTCCAGCAAAAAAGAACGCAATACATTGCGCCCCTTTTTTTAGCCTATGGCCGAGATGGCTGAATGGCTGCTTTCTTGGTGGCGTCAATATCGAAGCGCGATGGTGTTTGCAGCCCCGCCCGGCATCTCATTGCCGGCAAGATGCCGGCGCTACGGCGGCGCTACGGTTGCCCGGTTATTTGCCTATGCAAAAACTGCCAAATATCTGCCCCAGCAAATCCTCGTTGGTGAAGGCGCCGGTGATTTCCGCCAGCGCGTGTTGGGCTTCGCGCAGGTCTTCGGCCAACAGTTCCGGGGCGCGGGCGCCGGCCAGTTGGTCTAGGCCGCTGGCTATCGCGGCGTCGGCGCGGGTCAGCGCGTCGAGGTGGCGGCGTCGGGCGGCGAAGACTTCGCCGGCGCCGCCGTCGTAGCCGGCGCGTTCCTTCAAGTGTTGGCGCAGCGCGTCCAGCCCGGCGCCGGTCTTCACCGACAGTTTGACGGCGACGCCCGCCGCCGTTTCGGTCAGACCGGGGGCGGCGCCGGTCAGGTCGATTTTGTTGTGGACGCGGACGACAGGCACTTCGGCCGGCCAGTCGCCCGGCGGCTCGTCGGCATGGCGGTCGTCGATCAACAGCAGCACCAAGTCGGCCTGGCGGATGGCCTCGCGCGCCCGGCGGATGCCTTCGCGCTCCACCGCGTCGGCGCTCTCGCGCAGGCCGGCGGTGTCGATGATGTGCAAGGGCATGCCGTCGATTTGGATGAATTCGCGCAACAAATCGCGCGTGGTGCCGGCGATGTCGGTGACTATCGCCGCTTCGCGCCCGGCCAAGTGGTTGAGCAGGCTGGATTTGCCGGCGTTGGGCCGGCCGGCGATGACGACGGTCAGGCCGTCGCGCAGCACACAGCCCTGCTTAGCGCTGCGGCGGATTTGCGCCAGCCGCCGCTGTAGCCCGGCCAGTTGTTCGGCTATCGCGCCCTCCGCTAAGAAATCAATCTCCTCGTCCACGAAGTCGATGCTGGCTTCGACATACGCGCGCAGTTGAATCAGTTCATCGAGCAATTGGCCGATCAAGCGCGAAAACTCGCCCTGCAAGGAGCGCTGGGCGCTGCGGGCGGCTTGGGCGCTGCCGCTGGCGATCAAGTCGGCTATTGCCTCGGCCTGCGCCAAGTCGATCTTGTCGTTTAAAAACGCGCGTTCGGAAAATTCGCCCGGGCGCGCCAAACGCGCGCCCAAACCCAGCAGCCGGCGCAGCAGCAAATCCAGCACCACCGGACTGCCGTGGCTTTGCAGTTCCAGCACGTCTTCGCCGGTGAACGAGTGCGGGGCGGGAAAGTGCAGAACGATGCCGCTGTCGATGGCGCTGCCGTCGGCGTCTAGGAACGGCAGGAAATGCGCGGTGCGCGGGCGCAAGGGCTTGGGCAGCAGCGCGCGGATGATGGCGGGGACGCCCGCGCCGGAGACGCGGATGACGCCGACGCCGCCCCGGCCCGCAGGCGTGGCGACGGCGGCGATGGTGTCTTTGGGGAAGTCGGGCATGGGTTTTGGGTGTACTTAAAACGAGCCGGCCGCGTATTGCAAGGCCCATGCGCCATTGGCGCCATAGGTTGCTTGGCAGGAATACAGGCCCGGCGGAAAGGCGACCTTTGCCGAGGAAACCGCGTCGGGTTTAATGACGGTGCCGGGCTGGATGGGGGTTGGGCTGAACGCAATCCAATAGGTGTTTTGCGTCGTTGGGAATACCAGTGTCGCACCCGGTTGGACGGGAGCGGCGAAAATTGCCGCTGTATCCATCGCTACGCCGACAGACACCGCATTGGCCGGGACGCCGGCGGCGGGGACGAAGCTGATGCCGGGATTGTCAGTGTCGCCTTCCGGCATTAGCGTATAACTGCTGCCATCTTGGAACAGGGCAAACTGCGGGCTGGACGACGCGGAGCAAGGCAGCAGTTGTTGCGCATTGACTAGGGTGCCCGTCGGCAATGCCCCCTGCCCCGCCCAAAAGACGTTGTAAGTGGCCGCCCATTGCAGATGGGCATGCCCGCCCGCTTTAATCGGTTGCGCCAGCCAAGCCAGCACCACCCCCGGATTGTTCTTGTTGGTTTGGAATAGCCAGACCGTGCCGGAATAGGCGGATTGGTTGACGGCGGTGATGCTGCGATACAGTTGGCCGGACATGTCGGTTCTCCTGGTTTTTAGGTGGGGTGCGTGAAAACAAAAATGGGGTTCCTTGGCGCTGCGCTCATCACGCGCTCTGCCGCCGCGCCCAGTCTATGGCGGCGGGTAGGTCGGCGAACACGCCGTCGAGTTGCGCCTCAAAGGCGTGTTTTAGCAACACGCCCATGGCCGGCCCCGGCTTGACGCCTAAGGCTTGCAGGTCGCGGCCTTGCAGGATCGGCTGCGGGGCTTGCTCGAATACGCCGGCTTCGGCGGCGCGACGCGCCAGCCATTCCGTCCAAGGACAAGGGCCGGGCGGGCCGTTGACGCTGCGGGCGCGGAAATCGGCGAGGGCGAGGCGGCACAAATCCCTCACCGGCACACGCAGCGCCAGCCGCCTAATCGTGCCGTCGGCGATGGTTTGCGCGCTGTCGCATTCCCAAAGCTGGCGCGGCTGGGCCTGTTCGCGCAGCAGGATGGCGCAGCGTTCGGCCGGGGTCGGCGGGCAACCCAGCCGAACCAGCAGGGCGCGTGAGGCGGCTTCGTCCAAGCCGTGGCACAGCCCCGCCAGCAGCAGCGGCAACGCGGCGCTGTCGTCTAGGCCGTCGGCCCGGCATAGATCGGCGCAGGCGTTGAGCAGGCGCAGCCTGTGGCCGTCGGCCTCAGGCGTGGACGCCAGTTCGGGGAACAGCCCCAACGCGCCGGTCGTCGCCAAGGCTTGCACGCCTAGCGACGGGCGCGGCGCTTTCAGCAGCAGTTTTTTGCATTCTTCCCAAATGCGTTCGCTGGACAAGGTGGCGAGTTCGCCTTGCAGGGAGCGGCATTTCGCCACCGTCTCCGGGGCGATGGCGAAGCCGAAGCGGGCGGCGAATTGGCAGGCGCGCAACACGCGCAGCGGGTCTTCGCCGAAGGCGTCGGAGACATGGCGGATGACCCCGGCCGCCAAGTCGCCGCGCCCGCCCCAGGGGTCGAGGATGCGGTCGTCGCCCAGATCCACGCCGATGGCGTTGATGGTGAAGTCGCGGCGCGAGGCGGCTTCG
>JBJSYU010000325.1:0-14147 GCA_046089945.1 Candidatus Methylumidiphilus sp. | reverse complement strand
GTAATAGCTAAGTAACTAAAGCTTTTTATTGGCGGAAAAATAACTATAAATCAAGCACTTGAAGATTTATAATTTTGTAAAAAATGACAGATAAGATATTGTTCTGTGTAATATTTAATTTGCACAGGAACTTATCTGGTGCCATTAATACTAGCCATCCAGGCAAAGCAACTGTTTCCCCAATGGAAAAAAACAGCAAAATCATCATAACCGGTGCGGCCGGGCTGGTGGGGCAAAACCTGATTGTCCGCCTAAAACGGCAAGGGTTTTCCAATATCACCGCCATCGACAAGCATAAGGCCAATACCGCGATTTTGCGCGGACTTCATCCCGATATCGCCATAGTCGAGGCTGATTTGTCCGAAGAGGGGGATTGGCTGGAAGCTTTTGTCGATGCCAAGACAGTGGTTGTGAACCAAGCGCAGATTGGTGGGCTGTATTATGAAGAGTTTGTAAACAACAATATCAAAGCCACTGAAAATGTCTTGCGCGTGGTTCGTGGGCAGGTTGCCCCGCCATTTGTCGTCCAGATTTCTTCTTCGGTGGTCAATTCTCAGGCTGTTGATTTCTACACGGAAAGCAAAAAAGCCCAAGAGAAACTGGTGTTGGATAGCGGCCTGCCTTGCACCGTGTTACGGCCAACCTTGATGTTTGGTTGGTTTGACCGCAAACACTTAGGCTGGCTCAAGCGGTTCATGGAAAAAGCCCCGATATTCCCAATCCCTGGCAGTGGCGAGTATATCCGGCAACCCTTGTATGTCGGAGACTTTTGCAATGTCATCATGGCCAGCCTCGATGGACGCCATGCGGGCCAAGTGTTCGACATTTCCGGCCTAGAGCGGTTCACTTATATCGACATCATCCGCCAAATCAAACAAACCACTGGCGGCAAAGCCGTGCTTATGCCTATCCCTTATGCTGTGTTTTGGCTATTGCTGACGGTCTACGCTTGGTTTGACAAAAACCCGCCATTTACGACGAAACAGCTCAATGCTTTGGCCATTAAAGAGTCGTTTCCAGTCATTGATTGGCCAGGCATTTTTGAGGTGGTGCCGACACCATTCAAATCGGCGCTTGCTGAAACTTTCCTAGATGCTCAATATTCACCGGTTATTCTTGAATTTTAGTATTATCTTGCGGGTAACTAGCAAAAACAATGGCTAAATTAGTAGTGATTGGCGCGGGCTTAATGGGACTGGCGGCTGCGTGGCACGCTTCCCAAGCGGGTCACGAGGTGACGGTATTGGAAGCAGATGGCATCCCCGGTGGCATGGCTGCCCATTTTGACTTTAGTGGCCTGTCAATTGAGCGCTTTTACCATTTTATTTGCAAGACAGACTACGCCACTTTCGATCTGATGGCGGAGCTTGGCATCGCCGACCGGCTGCGCTGGCGCGACACATCCATGGGGTATTTTATCGGGGGGCGATTGTTTCGCTGGGGTGATCCCATTGCCCTGTTGACCTTTCCGCTGTTGGGTTTAGTCGATAAATTTCGCTATGGCTGGCAGGTGTTCCGCGCCTCCAAGCGGTCTGACTGGTCAGGATTGCACAGTGTCAACGTCCGCGACTGGATTGTCGGTGAGGCGGGGGAAACTGTCTGGAACACCCTGTGGGCACGCAGTTTCCAACTGAAATTTTACGAATACACTGACCATGTCGCCGCGCCTTGGCTCGGAGTTCGCATCAAGCGCTTGGCGGCATCAAGGAAATCCATCTTCCAGGAGCAGCTAGGATATATCGAAGGCGGCTCTGAGGTATTGGTTAAGGCATTGGCGGCAGGCATCGAAGCGAAGGGCGGAAAGATTCTGTGCGGGCAGCAAGTGCGGCAGGTGGAAGTGGCGGACGGTAAACTGTCAGGCGTATCTACTAGTAGCGAGTATTTTGCCGCAGACCATGTCATTTCGACGGTGCCAACGCCCTACATTAGTCAATTAGTCCCCGACTTGCCTGATGATTTGAAGGCAAAATACGATGCCATCAAGAATATTGGCGCGGTTTGCGTCATTCTCAAGCTAAAGAAATCGGTCAGTCCGTACTTTTGGGTGAATATCAATGATCCAGCTATCGAAGTCCCCGGTATCGTGGAATTTTCCCAGCTGCGCCCGATGGGCAACGAACACATAGTCTATGTACCTTTTTATATGCCGCAAGGCAATGCCAAATTTGGGCGGGAAGACAGCCAATTCATTGTGGACAGCATAGCCGCTGTGCGCAAAGTTAATCCAGCAATTGCCGAATCGGATATCCTCGATGCGTCAGTCGGACGATTGCAATATGCTCAACCGGTATGCGAGCCGGGTTTTCCAAGGATGCTACCCTCCATTCAGACGCCAATAGCAGGTTTGCAAATTGCAGACACCAGCTTTTATTACCCAGAAGATAGAGGTATATCCGAAAGTGTTAGGCTAGCAAAAAAATGGCTAGTGCTGTAGGGGCGCACGACGTGCGATGCCCCACGCGTAACTGGGGGCCGGGTTTGGGGTGGGTTTTATGGTTCTAAGGCATTCCTGACGGGCATACGCAGGCCGCGGCGCCACTCGTGGCCTGGAGCAGTCTCAGGAGTATTTCGCAAACCAATCAAACCCACCTCCCAATAGCCTTATAGGAAAACTTAGGCGATGTGATCCAAAAAATTGGGCTTCTAAGACAGCCCTTTCAAGGTGCAAAAAACAACCGATTGATTATCAAGCGTAAAAGTTGCTGCTATGCGTGAAATTTTCGCTTGCAACTCATTGATTTTTAATATTAAGTCACTTTGCAAGCCCTAGGCTTCTAAGATACAGCGGTTTCATATCTGGCAAGTTATTGACAGATTCCAGCAAAAAAACGCAAGCTAAGGTACTTGCTTGTAACTATTTAGATACGAAAACGCTGTAATATGTATTTTGAGTGACTACTTACTAGCTATGAAGAACAACGGAAATAATATGGTGCTTTCAAATATTATAGTGTGTGCAAAGTTGCGGCTTTTGAAGATGCACTACGAGAGTAAAATCGGCCATATTGGGGGGAATTTATCAATACTTGACGCTTTAGTTTTCCTTAATAGCCAAGTGCTGGATGAATCCGACTCACTAGTCCTGTCGAAAGGACATTCAGCAGGGGCGCTTTATGTTGCGCTTTGGGCTACCGGCAGACTTGCGGAAGAGAGGCTCTTAGAGTTTCACCAGGAAGGCGTCAAACTCGCGGGGCATCCAGTTGCTGGCTGGCATCCTAATATTATATTTTCAACCGGTAGCCTAGGGCATGGCGTTGGCTTGGCGGCTGGCAGGGCCTATGGTAAAACCTTGACCGGTGCGGCAGGGCGCGTCTTTTGCATTACCTCCGATGGCGAATGGGAAGAAGGGTCAAATTGGGAGGCTGTGATTTTTGCAGCACACCACCGATTGGCAAACCTTACTGTCATAATCGACGCCAATGGCCTACAGGGGTTCGGCAGCACCTCAGGCGTTGCGTCATTGGAGCCTTTAGGCGAAAAGTTTCGCAGCTTTGGAGTCAGTGTCCAAGAAATAGATGGGCACAATCTTGACGAGATGAAAGCCGCCGTACACGCGATGTCAGACATGCCAAAATTCATTATATTGAGGACAGTCAAAGGTCGCGGGGTATCTTTTATGGAAAACCGCATGGAGTGGCATTATTTGCCGCTAAACGCTGATCAATATCATCAGGCAGTCAATGAAATTGAGGGGCGCACATGAGAAACGAAACATCCAAAGCGTTAATAAATTTATTTTATGATTCACCCTATGTGTTCCTTACCGGTGATCTTGGTTTCATGGCATTGGAACAATTGCAAACAGTTTTAGGTAAACATTTTATAAACGCTGGGGTGGCAGAACAAAACATGGTTTCGGTAGCCGCCGGAATTGCAAGCATAGGATTGCAGGCATGGGTATACAGTATTGCCCCTTTCGTCTATGCCCGTCCCTTCGAGCAAATTAGAAATGATGTTTGTCTACACAACTTCGATGTCAAGCTGATTGGCAATGGTGGTGGCTATGGATATGGTTCGATGGGATCGAGCCATCATGCCATAGAAGATTATGGCGTACTCCTGACTCTGCAAAATATGCGGGCCTATATACCGGCATTCTCGGAAGATGTCGAAGTTGCGGTTCGACGCATGTCCACACGAATCGGCCCCGCATACTTGCGTCTCGGCCTTTCCGAGAAGCCGGTCGATTTCCCTCTCAACCCTTATGCGCCTTGGCGCAGGTTACTGGCAGGCGAACAGGGCAGTATTGTCGCCGTCGGGCCTATTGCGGGCGGATTCATTTCGCGCCTCTCAGCCCTTGATATCTCCAGCCGACCATCACTATGGGTGGTGTCTGAGCTTCCTATATCGGCAGATAGTCTCCCTGAAGACTTCATACATGAACTTCGGCAAGACATGCCCCTAATTGTTGTGGAAGAACATGTTTCCCAAGGCGGGGCGGGCCACATGCTTGCTGCGGCCATCCTAAGCCTAGGCGTCTCCGTCCAAGAATTTAGGCACCATTTCGCATTAGGGTACCCTTCGGGACTTTACGGCTCGCAAAGGTTTCATCGCAAAGAATGCGGCCTTGATTATGAATCTGTGTTAGGATATCTCGGTATTTAGTCACAAAAAATCATGAAAAATTTAATTGAAAAGCTGCAAGGCCCAATCTTAGTGTTGGGCGCGAGCGGATTCGTTGGCGCCAATCTTTTTCGCAGCCTGTTGTCCCACAGGAATGATGTGTATGGTACGACAACGCAGGAAGGCCCTTGGCGGTTGGAAGGGCTACCCGACCCGAGCGTTATCGTAACTGACTTATTGGTCGAATCGAACCTCATGGCACTGCTGGATACTGTAAAACCCCGCACCATATTTGATTGCATTGCCTATGGTGCGTATTCCTTCGAACAAGATAGCGCCCTTATTTATAAAACCAACATGCTTCTGACGGCTAACCTGCTGAAGGAAATCGAGAAGCGCAAGCCTATCACATATATCCACGCTGGAAGCTCTTCCGAGTACGGTGACCAAGCGGAAGCACCGAAAGAAGATACCCAGTTGACCCCGAATAGCCACTATTCCGTATCCAAATCTGCAGCATCTGGACTCATTTATTTTTACGGAAAAAAACTCGGCGTCCCATGTGCCAATCTTCGGCTGTATTCAGTTTATGGCCCTTACGAAGATTCTTCTAGATTGATACCAAATGTCATATCAAAAGGCGTAAAACACATATTGCCATCCTTTGTCGATCCCAATATATCACGTGATTTTGTTTATATTGACGATGTTTCTGAGGCATTCATCAAATGTGCTTTGAATTTGAGTCAAGCGAATTATGGAGAGTCATTCAATATTGGTTCTGGAATTAAAACTACCATCGCAGAACTCGCGGAACTGTCCCGATCAATATTCGATATTTCCGCAGCCGCCCAGTTCGACATGCCTAAGAGGGATTGGGACACCGTAAATTGGTACGCTGATCCGTCGAAAGCCCGTGAAATACTTGATTGGCGAGCTAGAGTCCCGGTTCGGCAAGGTTTGATCAAAATGCTAGAATGGTATCAATCCATAGATGTGCAGGAAAAGTATCTTAATTCGTCTAAGCGCTATGGGGTCGATCATATCTTTAGTGTGTCTGCTATCATCGCTTGTTACAAAGACAATCAAGCGATACCTATAATATATCAGCGTTTAAAAGCCGTTTTTGAGAAATTAAATATCGACTATGAGATCATTTTCGTCAATGACAACAGTCCTGATGACAGCGAGGAAGTGATTCGGAATTTGAGCAGTCTGAATCGACGTGTGATTGGGATATCCCATGCCCGCAATTTTGGCTCCCAATCGGCTTTTCGCAGCGGGATGGAAATCGCGTCAAAAAATGCATGTGTCCTGCTCGACGGAGATCTTCAAGACCCCCCAGAACTCATTGAAGAGTTTGTGCAAAAGTGGCGAGAAGGGTATGATGTAGTCTATGGCCGCAGGGTCAAGCGGGATGCCCCGTGGCATATGCAGATTGCCTACAAGCTTTTTTATCGGGTGTTTGATCGCTTTTCCTATATACAAATTCCGCACGATGCCGGAGATTTTTCGTTAATGGACAAAAGAGTCGTCCGTAGCCTGTTGCGGTTTCCCGAGCGCGACTTGTTCATCCGTGGAATCCGTGCGTTCGCTGGGTTCAAGCAGACGGGGGTTGACTATGTCAGGCCAGAGCGCATGTTTGGGGTGTCCACGAATAATTTTTTCAAAAATCTAGGATGGGCCAAGAAAGGGATTCTTTCATTCAGCAACACGCCTCTTAACATGCTGACGGCTGTAGGAGTTGTTTTGCTTGCCTTGTCGATCATACTTATGCTGACGCAACTGACGGTTAGGATTCTATTTCCCGATCTCGCGCCACGCGGTGCCACCACAACACTGCTAGCCATCATATTCTTCGGTGGCGTGAATATCTTTGCCGTAAGCTTGGTTGGCGAATATATTGCGAAAATATTCGAGGAAGTCAAAGCCCGGCCGCATTTCATTCGACGATCCATAATCAAAGATGGCGAATTAAGGCCCGCCGCTGAAGCGGGTGAATTCATTCAAACTGAACGGCAAGGCCGGTAAGTCACCATGCAGCAAGCGTCCCTCCCCCCAGAAGAACGGTCTTGCCCCGCTTGTGGCGGCATATCTTACGCGCCTTTCGCTGACGAGCGCATCGACCCAAGCAAGATCAGCGATTTTACCTATGCCTCGCGCAAACAGCCGGAGTTCATGTGCCTGCGCCTTGTGCGCTGCAATGCCTGCGACCTTGTCTACGCCCCCACGCCACCAGCCGGTGACTTCCTACTGGCCGCCTATTCGGAAGCGGCCTACGACTCAGGCCCGGAAGCCCAGGCGGCGGCTCGTAGCTACGCCAAGGCGCTGGCCCCGTATGTGGCTCGCCTGGGTGGACGCGGCGCGGCGGTGGATGTCGGCGCCGGCAGCGGGCCGCTGTTGCCATGGCTCAGCGAAAACGGCTTCAGCCCAGTGGTTGGCGTCGAGCCCTCACGCGCTGCAATTGATGCCGCTCCCCCGCTGGCACGGCCCCTGTTGCGCGAGGGGATGTTCTCCAAGGCATTGCTTGCCGATGTCAATCCATCGTTGATCTGTTCTTTCATGACCCTGGAACATTTAGACGACCCTGGCGGATTTGCCGGCACCGCTTACGAGTTGCTGGAGCCGGGCGGGATGCTCGCCGTGGTCGTACACAATTGGCGCGCGCCACTTAACCGCCTGCTGGGCTTGCGCTCGCCGATCATTGACGTGGAGCATCTGCAACTGTTCTGCCCACAGGCGGTGCGCGCCTTGTTGGCGCGGGCTGGCTTCGTTTCGGTCGATCTGAAGTCAATCAGCAACGCCTACCCTTTGCGCTATTGGCTGCGCCTGACGCCTTTGCCTGCGGGTTTGAAAACCCGGATAGCCGATATTCTCGACCGTATCGGCCTCGCCGACAGGTTGATTCCACTGTGCGTCGGCAACATGCTTGCAATAGCCATAAAGCCCTTGGAGAAAAATTCATGACCCGAGGGAAACATGGAGCGCTCAAGAGGGAGCTATTCAAGCCAATCGCAGTACAGAACCCCTTAGATCATCCATGGCTATTTAAGCTTAGATGTGTGGTTGATTTACAATTGTCTACCATATCAAAATATTTGCGCCCCGCTATTTTGAATATCCATGGAAGTGTTTTAGATGTGGGGGCAGGCCAATCACCCTGGCGTGGCTGGCTTCCACGGGACACTCGTTACCAGGGCATTGATGTCAAAAACGCAGGTGAGTTTGGTATGACTGAAGGATTGCGGGATGTAGTGTATTACGACGGTAACTTGATGCCTTTCAGTGACTCCAGCTTTGATAACGTTATATGTGTGGAGGTTCTAGAGCATGCGTCAAATCCACAATTGCTAATCTCTGAGATTGCTCGCGTTTTAAAACATGAAGGAAACGTATTTCTTACAGTTCCTTGGTCTGCTCGTCGTCATCACATACCGCATGATTTTCATCGCTTTACACGAGAACGGTTGGCAACCCTATTTTCGGAGAATGGGTTTTCTCAAATCGAAATAAAGGAGCGAGGCAGCGATGTTAGTGTTATAGCAAATAAGCTGATTGTGCTTAACCATCGGCTGCTAACGCCAAAATCTTTCGCTAGTTCAATGGGAATGTTGGCTTTAGGTGTATTCTGTCTTCCAATTACAGGCGCATTCTTAGCATTAGCGCATGCCTCCGAATACTTTGCTTTCGGTGCCACCGAAGATCCCCTTGGTTACTTCGTAAAAGCTATTCGAGTTCGCTAATACTCAAAAATGGCTGGTCTATGCATTCATGGATAATTTCTGCTACTACTCGCATAAAGCGGTTGATTGCAATACATACCTACCGGAAGAGTTGCGGACGTGGCCACGCATTGAGCAAATGAAAGCAGCATCCGCGCTATTTTTAGCTGGAATGGTCGCTTTTATGGCATCCGCGCAAATCATGTTCAAATTTGCAGGCAATCACTCAGTCGGTCAAGCCGGACTTGTTGACGCCTTCGTCTCGAATCCGTGGCTGTGGGGCGGCTTGCTGGCTTCCGGATCGGGCATGGCGTGTTGGGTGCTGGCGTTGCGGGGGTTGCCGCTGGCGCGGGCCTACCCGTGGACGGCATTGGTGTATGTGATCACACCGTTGGCGAGCGTGGTGTTGTTCGGCGATGTATTGAGCGGCCAATACTTATTTGGCTTGGCGTGTATCGTCGTTGGCGTATTCATCGCCGCCGGCGGCGTGGCCCGCGATGACTAGCCTAGAATGGAGCCTTTGCGCATCTTCGGTGTTCAGCAGCAGCATTTCGCAGATGGCTTTTAAAGCCGCTTCGCTGCGGGGAGCGACAGTGCGAACGCTTGCCCTGCTTGGCCTAGGCGGCGCCTCTCTACAAGTCTGTGCGGTGTTGCTGGCGGTTCTGGCGTTGCGCACAATGGACCTCTCACAGCTGGTCTCATTTGCGGCCATCGCTTATGTGCTGGTGCCATTAGGGGGGCATTTCGTGTTTGGCGAGCGCTTGCTCCCCCACTTTTGGCTGGGATCGTTTCTGATTGTGGCGGGAATCCTATGCGCCAACGTTTAGGCCGTCGAACTTCCGCCACTGGATAAACCTTTTGGTCGGCAGGGGGCTAAACACCAAAAAATGGGATTGATCGCTAGAATGCTTTTGTGACTTACAGCGTTTTCGTATCTAAATAGTTACAACAAGTACCTTGGTTTGCGTATTTTTCATAAAAAAAATCAATGTATTGCGTTTCTTTGGCTGGAATCTGTCAATAACTTGCCAGATATGAAACCGCTGTATTTTCGGCGTGAAATCATCCAGAATGTGGATTTGGCAGTTGGTTGGTGGGTGGCATTGTATTTTCAAAAGTATTATGAATAATTTAGTGGCAATTACTCTTAGAAAGTGGCCCACTGCAATTGAAGCATTTTTGCTTCGACTTGCAGATACAATTAATTCCAGAGGCTGGATTTTTGTTGGAATTTTCGGCATCGCTTACTTTTTTATGGCTTGCTACAAAGCGAAACGCAAGCTGTTTTGGTTCGATGAGATATTCACGGTATACATCTCGCGGCTTCCTGATTTTTCTGCAATCGTTGATGCGCTAAAACACGGTGCCGATCTTAATCCGCCTTTGTTTTATGAGTGGGTTCGCGTCTCGGCATTTTTTCTTAACGATGAGCATCTTGCAACGAGAATGCCGTCCATTATTGGGGTAGGTACGCTATGTTTATGCCTCTATCGATTCGTCTCTCTCCGATCTTCGGCCGTCGGCGGGCTGATCGCCGGTCTGTTTCCACTAGTGACAGGGGCTTTATATTACTCTTACGAAGCACGCCCCCACGGAATAGTCGTTGGCTTCGCAGCACTTGCGTTGGTTTGCTGGCAATCCGCAATAGATCCCGCTCACTCCCAGCGTCGCTTAGGGTGGTTGCTTGGTCTTGGCCTCGCACTGGTGTGCGCTACCCTTACCCATGGCTATGCGTTGGTCATATTCGCTCCTCTGTCTTTAGCTGAACTGTACCGTTGCCTGTCTTGTAGGCGCATTGATTGGGCCATGTGCGCCACATTTGCATTGGCATCAACAGCCATGATTGCGCCTTTTTGGATGTTGCATGTTGTAAAGCAATATGTACCAGCAGCATTTTATGCGCCTTCATTTACACTGTTGGCAAAGTCTTATATCTCAAATCTGGGTGAAGGCTTGCCGATGATTGCGCTCGCCTTTGGCATGTTCCTTAGCAGGCCCTTGACCGTTTCTGGATTGCCTGCGGTTTCTGAGGCGTCATTTGGTGGCCCAACTAGATTCGAACTGTTAGCCTGTCTAGGGTTTGTTGCTATCCCTGTCATAGTATTTTTGCTATCGCTGCTAACCGGTGCCCCACAACTCCCTCGTTACAGCCTAACTTGTGTCATCGGGTTTGCTGCACTTGTGGGTTTTTCAGTGCCTAGAAAATCCGCTTCTGGACTCTACTTGGTGATATTACTCATAGGCTTAATTGGCCTAAATTTTATGAAATTTTGCTTTTCCACTTCTATTGTAGAGCCTAGCTCTTCTTTGGACATTAGCACGTTTAGACCAAAATACGAAGAAACCTATAATATTTTTCTCGATAGCTCCACTCAGTCTTTTCCAATTCTTGTTGTGGATAAAATGTTTTTTCCCGTATTGCTATATTATGCACCGCAAAATTTGCGTAATAGGCTAACCATCCTATTTTGGAATAAATCTGATAGTATAGCAGGCGGTGCCAAAGCACTACAAAATTGTTGCAATGCCCCTGGTCAAGTGCTTGATGGCAACGATTTCATGACTTCAAACAAAACATTTTTTGTCTTCACGTCTCAACTAAATGATCTTGACTTTTTGGTTAAATTTGGGGCTAGTGTTAGTTGGCAGAAGACTATCAGCCGTGGTTCGTTTTTTTTCGTTCGCCTTCCGTAGATTGGCATGGGAACAGGACGCAAGCTATAGCTCTTTACCTAGGCTTCATAACTACAATCTCTCGGTAAGCCTAGCATATATTTTAGGTAAAAGAATCATTTGTTAATATATCCATAATGACAACATTATTTCAAAGCCGCTTAGAATATATTAGGTTTCTAAAATTTGTCGCGGTAGGCGGCTTTGCCGCGTTGATCAACGTCGGATCGCGGGTCGAAATTAGCCAGTATGTCAATTATCGCTGGTCGGTCGCCATGGCCTATTTGTGCGGCATGACAACAGCGTTTATTCTTTCTAAGCTTTTGGTTTTTGAGAAATCTGGTCGCAAAGCCCATCATGAATTTTTTTGGTTTACGATGGTAAATATATTTTCTGCCGCCCAAGTGTGGATTATCAGTGTCGGATTAGCCGAATATTATTTTCCGTGGATTGAATTTAAATGGAACCCTGAACTCGTGGCGCATTTCGTTGGCGTCAGTTTTCCGGTGATAACATCGTATTACGGACACAAGCATTTATCGTTTCGCCCCAGAAATCCCTAAGGAGGTAACCAATGCGACTAACCAGTTGGGGTAAATACCCGATTATCGAATCGACTTTCTTATCGTCAGCAACATCCGCCGGTTTTACCCAGTATATAGCCACCAATAAATTCCTCCCTTGCATAGCTCGTGGCGCGGGGCGCAGCTATGGGGACAGCGCTTTGGCAGAGACCGTCTTGAGCAGCCGGTTTCTTAACCACCTGGTCGATTTTGACGCTCAGACCGGCACGTTGCGCTGTGAAGCGGGAGTGACGCTTGCGGAAATGTTGGGCATTTTCGTCCCTCGCGGCTGGTTCATCGCCTCGACGCCGGGAACCAAGCTGATTACCGTGGGTGGCGCGGTCGCTAGCGACGTGCATGGCAAGAGCCACCACATCGAGGGTTGCTTCAGCCAGCAGGTGCTCGCTTTGACGTTGCTGCTTGGGAACGGAGAGATAATCTCTGTCTCGCGGGAAAGCCATCCCGATCTTTTCCGCGCCACCTGTGGCGGTATGGGATTGACCGGCATGATCTTGGATGTGACGTTCAAACTCCGCCCGATTAACAGCACCTACCTCCGGGAAACCACCTTCAAGGCGGCCAATCTCGAAGAATCTTTGACGCTGATCGAGGAATCCGAGTCCACAACCTACTCGGTAGCCTGGATAGACTGTGTCTCCACAGGTAGCCTGTTGGGCCGGTCTTTGCTGATGGTGGGCGAATTCACCGACGACGGGCGACTTGACTTGCCGAAAGGCAAGCCCTTATCGGTTCCCGTGGACATGCCTGGATTTTTGTTAAACCAGTATTCAGTCGCAGCATTCAATGCGCTTTACTACCATCGCGTGAGGCAGCCAAGAACCGAGCGCGTTGTGCATTTCGAGCCGTTTTTCTACCCCTTGGACGGCGTCCACCACTGGAACCGGATTTATGGCAAAGATGGTTTCACTCAATACCAATTTGTTCTTCCGAAGGAATCCGGGTGGGTGGGCATGGCCGAGATTCTCAAACGCATCGCTGAATCCAAACGCGGTTCGTTTCTGGCGGTGCTGAAGGCATTCGGAAAGGCCAACGATAACTATCTGTCATTTCCAATGGAAGGCTATACGCTGGCCCTCGACTTCAAGATTGATGCAGGGTTGTTTGGCTTCCTTGATGAACTAGATCGGATTGTCCTCGACCATGGTGGCAGACTTTACCTGTCGAAGGATGTGCGCATGAGTGAGGCCACGTTCAAGCGAGGCTATCCGCTATGGGAAACCTTCAGCGAAATTAGACATCGTTATGGGGCGACCAAGGTTTTCCGCTCCCTCCAATCCGACCGACTGGGACTGTAAGCATATGCAAAAAATATTGATCGTCGGTGCCACCTCGGCCATCGCCGAAGCCACCGCCCGCCTATTCGCCACACACGGTGATCGGCTATATCTGTTGGCGAGAAGTATCGAGAGCCTTGAGGTGATTGCCCGGGATTTGAAAATCCGTGGCGCGGAATCCGTCAGCTTTGCCCGCTTCGAGGCGAATGATTTTGACCGCCATAAAACTTTGTTGGATGAGGCAGTAAATAAGCTTGATGGTATTGACGTGGCACTCATCGCGCATGGCAGCTTGCCTGACCAAAAAGCCTGCGAGCAGGATTTCCAGCAGGCTCTGAAAGAGCTAAACACAAATGCAATCAGCGTGATCTCGCTGTTGACCCATTTGGGCAATCATTTCGAGGCACAGAAGCATGGCACGATAGCGGTCATCAGTTCGGTCGCTGGGGATAGGGGCCGCCAATCCAACTATGTTTACGGTACGGCAAAAGGTGCTCTGACAATTTTCCTACAAGGTTTGCGGAACAGGCTGCACAAATCTGGTGTGCAGGTGCTGACTGTCAAGCCGGGGTTTGTGGATACGCCGATGACGGCGGACTTTCTGAAAGGCCCGCTGTGGGCGAAGCCGGAGAAAGCCGCCGCCGATATTTTCAAGGTGGTTTCCACATACAAAGATGAGATTTACACGCCATGGTTTTGGCAGGTTATCATGTTGGCGATAAAATCGATTCCAGAATCGATTTTCAAGCGGCTATCGCTATAACAGCGCGGCGGCAACCCGCCCGTGACAATAAAGCCAGAGCGCTCACCCACCCAATTATTAAAGAACGCCCTTGGTTTCGCCGCTCAATGCGTTGGCGAATCGCCCGGGATTTAAGAGAATTCCAAATGCTACGCGATATTTTCACAAACGCAGCCCGGCTGACCGAGCGCGATGTCCATGGGATAAGATATTATGTACTCATGTTGGCGGCATATCTGTGCTTGATTTCTTTCGGATTTGGGCCGTATATCGTTGATGACCATCCGTTTAGGCAGACCCAAACGGCCTTGACGGCGCTCTATCTCGAAAGCTTTTATGAGATATTCACTTATGTCACGCCGATCCTTGGACCACCTTGGACTATTCCTTTTGAATTTCCCTTGTATCAAGGATTGGCAAAGATTCTTAGCGGCACGAGTGGCTTACCTCCTGATTGACTGACAAAACGGGCCAAAGAGGGCGGAAGGCGGGGCAAACTATGCGTCCGAACCGATTCCAAAGGACGCCTTCGCCATGCCCCAGCCTTCCGTTTTGTACGATACGTTGTTGATCCTGTTGAAGCAAGCGC
>JBJSYU010000324.1:0-11397 GCA_046089945.1 Candidatus Methylumidiphilus sp. | reverse complement strand
CCATTACCCGCTATCTGGTGGATGACGATGTTTTGCCAAGCGCCGTCTGGCAGTCCGTCGGCCATTTCGTACGGCGGAGCGGCAACGCCTGCCTGATATTTGACGATACTGTCCTAGATAAACGCTATTCCTTCAAGATTGAACTGGTGCGCCGCCAGTACAGCGGCAACGAGCATGGCGTCATAAAAGGTATCGGAGTGGCCAATTGCTTGTACGTCAACTTGGACACCAATGAGTATTGGATCATTGATTGGCGCATTTACGACCCTGACGGCGACGGCAAGAACAAACTCGACCATGTGCGGGACATGCTCGACGACGCCATCGCCGCTAAAAACCTGCCGTTCCGCGCCGTCCTGATGGATTCTTGGTGCGCCACCAAGGACTTGGAGGATGCACATCCACAAGGCCGGAAAACTGTGTATTGTCCGCTCAAAGCCAACCGCAAGGTGGACGGCAGCGGCGGCAAAAACCCCTACAAGGCGGTTTCCAGCCTGGATTGGTTCGACGACGAAATGCTGCGCGGCAAGCTTGTCAAAATACATGGGTTCCCGATGGGTTACAAGGTGAAACTGTTCCGGGTTGCGGCGACAAACCGCACGGAATATGTCGCCACCAACGATCTGTCGCAGGATTCCGCCGTTGCCGTACAAAGACATGTGCGGAATCCGCTGGAAAGTCGAGCAATACCGCCGAGAAGGAAAACAAACTCTCGGCCTAGAGAAATGCCAATGCCGCAAGGCCCGCGCACAGAGAAACCACATCGGCTGCGCGATACTCGCTTGGCACTGCCTGACAAGTCTCGCAAGGAAACTCGGAGCAAGCATCTACGCACTGAGAAATGGACTTCTCTCCTGGTATATGAAAAAGGAACTTAAAAACCCGTCAATACCCTTTTCTTTAGCTTGACTGAAAATCGCAAAAAGCTAGGGTTTTTCGGGAGCTTCAATGTCTTGCGTAAGTCCTAATTATGAATATTGCATTCCCGATGAAGCGGAGGCGGTGCGGATGGTTAAGGCGATTGATCCGACGGCGGAAGTCCAGCGGGCGCGGGGACGGGTGGTTTGCCGGGCAGGGATGTTGTTGGCGTTGGGCAATACCCATCAGCAGGGTTTCGGCGCTGTCCTTGCCAAGCTGGCGGCGTTGACGTTTGTGGTGGTTATTCAGGAAAGTCATTTTGAGTGAGTGGGGCTTGGGGAATCCCTGGTCAAGTCATTACGCGCCCATATCTTTCGTTTACCCCTCACCCTAACCCTCTCCCCATGGGGCGAGGGAACTGTTTTGGCGCTATGTGGCGCTTGCCGGACGGCGGAGCAGCAGCTAGGCTTAAAACTATCCCCGGACACTCTTAAGGCTTTAAGCCCATGCAAAACATTAGCTTGCTGGAAAACATCGCCGCTGCGTTGGGCGCGGCGTTCATTGGCGGGCTGTTGGCGCAGCGCTGCCGGTTGCCGACTATCGTCGGCTATTTGTTGGCGGGGGTGGCCATTGGGCCGTTCACGCCGGGTTATATGGGCAATCAGGAGACGATCCGCCAATTGGCGGAGTTGGGGATTGTGTTTTTGATGTTCGGCGTCGGCCTGCATTTTTCCTTCGCCGATCTGTGGAAGGTGCGCGACATTGCGATTATCGGCACGTTGGGGCAGATGTGTACGATGCAGGCGTTGGGGTTTGCGTTGGGCTGGTGGTGGGGTTGGACGCCGTTGGCGGCGGTAATGCTGGGCTTGGCGGTGTCCATCGCCAGCACGATTGTGATGCTGCGCGGCTTCATGGATTTTGGGCTGCTGAACACCTCGCACGGTCGGGTGGCGGTCGGCTGGCGGGTGATGGAGGATATCGCCACGGTGCTGCTGTTGTTGATTTTGCCGAATTTGAGCGAGCAGACGGCGGCGACGGATTGGCGGGCCATCGGCACGACGCTGTTGGCGGCGCTGGGGTTTTTGGTGTTTATGCTGTTCGCCGGCAAGCGGCTGATTCCGTGGCTGTTGCTGCGCGTGGCGCACACGCGCTCGCGGGAGTTGTTCATTTTGGCGATTTTGGCGATAGCCTTGGGCATCGCGCTGGGGTCGTCGCTGCTGTTTGGCGTGTCGCTGGCCTTGGGCGCGTTCGTGGCGGGGGCGGTGGTCAGCGAGTCGCCGTTGAGCCACCGCATCGCCTCGGATTTGCTGCCGTTCCGCGAGGCGTTTTCGGTGCTGTTTTTCGTCTCCATCGGCATGTTGCTTGATCCGCATTATTTGCTGAACAATGTCGGGCCGGTGCTGGGGCTGGCGGCCTTGGTGGTGTTCGGCAAGTTTTTGGTGGCGTTCGCCTGGGTGTTGCCGTTTCCGCGCCCGGCGCGGACGGCGCTGGTGGTGGCGGCAGGCTCCAGCCAAATCGGCGAGTTTTCGTTTATCTTGGGGCAGGCGGGCTTGACGCTGGGGCTGTTGCTGCCCGACCAGTATTCGTTGATTTTGGCGGCGGCGCTGGTGTCCATCGTCGTCAATCCGTTGATGCTCAGGCTCATCAATGCGATGGAGGCGGGTTTGCGCAAATCAAAGCGGCTGTGGCGCTGGCTGAACCGCCATGGCGAGGCGCAGGCGCCGATTGAGTCCTCGGTGGCCGGGCATGTGGTGGTGGTCGGCTATGGGCGGGTGGGTTCGCACATTGTCGATGTGCTAGGCGGCTTGCACATTCCGTATCTGGTCATCGATTTCCGCATCGAGCGCATTGAGCGGCTGGCGCTGCGCGGCGTGCCGACTTTGCTTGGCGACACGGCGAACTCGGACATTTTGGAGCATGCCGGGCTGGAGCGGGCGCGGCTGCTGGTGGTGACGCTGCCGGAGGAGGCGGCGACGGAGTTGACGGTGGCGGCGGCGAAGGATATCGCCCCGCAGGTGCCGGTCATCGCCCGCGCCGCCACCCGCGCCGGGGTGAAGCGGCTGTCGGCGCTCGGCGCGAAACTGGTGATCCACCCGGAGTTGGAGGGCGGCTTGCAGGTGTTGCGCCACACGCTGCTGCTGTTGGGCTTTCCGATGCAGGAGGTGCGCCGCTACGCCGAGGCGGTGCGCAACGAAAATTACGACGCGCTGGTGAAGTCGCAGGGCGAACACGATTTGCTGCGCGAGTTGCTCGACGCCTCCGATTTGCTGGATATCACTTGGCGCAAAATCCCCGCCGGCAGCCCGCTGGACGGTTTGACGCTGGAGCAGTCGGCGTTGCGCAGCCGCACCGGGGCCACGGTCGTGGCGGTGATGCGCGACGGGACAATGCGGCTGAACCCGGCGATGAGCATTGTGTTCCAGGCGGACGACCGGCTGGGGCTGTTGGGCGACGCCGAGCAGATCGCGGCGGCGGAGCCTTGGTTTGTGGCGGCCGTTGCCGGCGCCGCGCCGCGTGGTGATTAGGTGGGGTTCAAACCGCTGACTCGCCTGCTGTCGGTTTGTCGATACGGCTTTCAATGATGAGCGGCTGTTCGCGGCTGAGGCGCGTCCAGCCTTGGCCGATGCGGAACACGTACCACATGGAGGTGGCGGCGAGGATGGCTAGGCCAATTTGCAGGGAGAGGGTCAGGAAGCCCAGCGCGAAGCCGGCCAGACTGAACCAGAAGGTGTTGATCTGCCAGCGCAGATGGGATTCCAGCCAAGTGCCTTGGGCGGACTTGCGCTTCCAGTGGACCACCAAGGGGGCGATGAAATAGGTGAGGGGAAAGGCATAGGCGGCGGCTTGCAGGGCGTAGATGACGGTGCCGAGGTTTTTCAGGGGGCTGCTTGCTAGGGAACGTCTAGGTTGCGGTGCGCTCATGGCTGGCTTCCTTCGATTAAAAAAGGGGTTGGGTGGGCTATCGCCTGATTGGCACGGAGTTTGACGCCGATGCGGGCAAAGCGTTCAGCGTTTGCCCAAACTTGCCTGAATTTTTCTTCCCAACCCCTGCCGCGTCAGCCGTTTAGCAGTCGGCGGTCGAATTCTTGCAGCCGCTCCAGTGTGCCGATATCCATCCAAAACCCCGGATAAAGTTCCCCGCTAACCAAACTTTGCGCCATGGCTTGCCGCAGCAGCGGGGCCAGCGGAAATTTGCCGGGGACACAGCCTGCGAACAGTTCGGGCCGGTAGACGCCGATGCCGCTGAACGTGTGGCGCGGTTCGCCGGCCGCCAAAACCTGGCCCCGATCCAGCGCGAAGTCGCCTTGCGGATGGTGTCCGGGGTTGGCGACCAACACCAGATGGGCGAGTCCTTGCGGCTGGGCGTCGAGCCGCTCAAATGGATAGTCGGTGGCGATGTCGCCGTTGACGACCAAGAACGGCCCGTCGCCGAGCAGGGCTAAGGCGCGGTGGATGCCGCCGCCGGTTTCCAGCGCCTCGTCGCCTTCATGCGAATAAGCGATGCGGACGCCGAGCGCGCCGCCATCGCAGAGCCGGGCTTGGATTTGTTCGCCTAAATGGGCGAGGTTGATGACCAAATCGGTGTAGCCGGCTTGGGCCAGCCCGATAATCGTGTGTTCGATCAACGGGCGTCCGCCGGCTTCCAGCAAAGGCTTGGGCGTGTGGTCGGTCAACGGGCGCAGGCGTTCGCCACGCCCGGCGGCCAGGATCAGCGCTTTCATGAGGGTTGGCCCAAAGTCGCGTAAGTTTGCTCGATGATGCCGTCTTGCAGCAGCGCTAGAAAGTCGGCCATCTCGCTGTGGCGGCCGCAGGCTTCGACGACATAATTTAAGGTTCTGGGGATGTCGCCGAGATAGCCCGGCTTGCCGTCGCGCAAATGCAGGCGGGAGAAGATGCCCAAGACTTTGATGTGGCGTTGCAGGCCCATCAGGTCAAACCAGCGCAGGAAGCGTTCCAGGTCGGTCTCGGCGACCAGCCCGTCGTCGAGCAGGCGGCGGTGGTAGCCGCGCACCCAGCCTTCCACCCGCGCCTGCGGCCAAGCAATGTAGCAGTCGCGCAGCAGGGACACTAAGTCATAAGTGGCCGGGCCGACGACGGCGTCTTGGAAGTCCAGCACGCCGGGGTTGTCGGCGTCGGTAATCATCAGGTTGCGCGAATGGTAGTCGCGGTGGACGCAGACTTGCGGCTGCTCCAAGGCGCTGTCAATCAGCACCCGCCAAGTCTTGGCGAGGACGGCTTGCTCCGCCGCCGCCGGTTCGCGCTGCAACAAGCCCGACAGATACCATTCCGGGCATAAGTCCATTTCGCGGCGCAGCAATGCCTCGTCGTACTGCGGCAAGCCGCTGCCGCGGATGTCCACGCCGCGTTTGATGCGGGCCAGGCTGTCCAGCGCGTCGCCGTACAGCGCGTCGGCGGTCGCCGCATTCAGGCTGTCGAGGTAGGGGCGGTTGCCAAAGTCGCACAGCAGCAAAAAACCTTGTTCGGCGTCTTGGGCGTGGATCTTCGGCGCCTGCACCCCGGCCTCGCGCAGCAGGCCGGCAATTTTGATGAACGGCCGCACGTCTTCGTGGGCGGGCGGGGCGTCCATGATGATGAAACTGTCTTCGCCCACCGTGGCGCGGAAGTAGCGCCTGAAGCTGGCGTCGCTGGAGGCCGGGCGCAGGCTGTCGAGCGGCAAATTCAGATCCAGCGTGAGCCAATCGGCCAGCGCGGTTAGGCGCGCGTCGGGTATATTCAGCATAGTGTTTTTAGGTTCCTGCTCGAAAAATGCTTAAATGACGGGAGTGATGCGGTAGAATGAAACGACTTCTCTACGGAATATTTCACCACAAAACCGCGCCCGCAAGATATGCCGCCTGTGTACGCCTTATTTCCGACCTCGCCCAATTGCCTGCCCGCCCACCTTGCCGCGCCCGGCGGAAACCTTGGCTTAGGCTTTCCTTGCCCCGGTCGTCGGCCCGCGTGACAGCCCCCTGTTTGCATGCCTTGAGCTTGCCCAGGCGCAAGCGGACAGTTGTGTGTGTGCTGCTGGCTTTAGGCTTAAGCGAAGCCGCCGCCGCCGCGCCCGGCTGGGATTGCCAAAAGAGTGGTGCGGACGGCAAGGAATGGGTTTGCGTCAGCACTAAGAACAAACCGGCCAAACCGGCGGAACAGCCGGCCGAGGCGGAACCGGCCCTTAGCGCGCCGCAGGAGGCCAAGCCGGCGCCGGTTGTGGAGACGCCCGAACCGAAAACCGTTGACGCGCCCGCCTTTCCTGCCGTGACAGCCCGCCCGCAGCCAAACGCGGCGGCGCCGCCCCGGCCTGCCGTCGCCGACCCCGACGAAGCCCCGCCGAATCCGCCGCCCGCAGCCGTCGCCCGTCCCGCGCCGGCCGAGGCGAACCCAGCGCTGCCGGCCCAAGCCGCCCCGATCAAGCCGCCGTCCACCGAAATGCCCGCGCATGCCACCGCGCCGGCGACGAAAACCGGCTGGAATTGCCGCCCCGGCCAGGGTAAGGAATGGGATTGCGCCCTGTCCGGCTCTGACCCGCGAGGCGAGGCCCATGTCGTCGGCGACGACACCAGCGGGCCTACGCCAAATTGGAAAGAGTCCGGCGACATGACCCGCGAGGACGAGCAGCGCTTTTCCAGCATTCTGGCGCACATGCCGGCCAACCCCTGGGCCTTGAGCTGCGGCAGGAGCAAGCGCGAGTGGACGCAAGGCTCGGATTTTTTGCTGAGCGCGTCCGACCGCATCTTGCGCGAGGGCGCGCCCTTGGAAATCCAGTCCGAGCGCGCCGAAATGCTGAACAGCGAAACGTCCAATTTCCAAGGCACGGCGGAACTGGTCCACGCCGACCAACGGCTGTACGGCGACTTTGTCACGCACAACCGCGAAAGCGGCGCGATGAACGCCCAAGGCAATGTCGTCTACCGCGAAAAAGGGCTTTCTTTCGCCAGCGACACCGCGTTCATGAAGCTACAAACTGACGAAGGCGTGTTGCGCAACGCCCAGTTTGTGCTGGAGACGGTGCCTGCCCGCGGCACCGCGCGTCTCGCCCACATCGACAGCAAAACCAAGTCCCGCTACGACACCGCCACTTACACAACCTGTCCGCCCGGCAACCAAGACTGGCTGCTGCACGCCACCCAGGCGACCATCGACAAGGACAGCGGGCAGGGCAGCGCCACCAATGCGTGGCTGGAATTCAAGGGGGTGCCGTTTCTGTACACGCCATTCATGAGTTTTCCGGTCGATGACCGCCGCAAGAGCGGTTTTCTGGCGCCGATGATAGGCTACAGCGAGATTAACGGTTTCGACCTGACCCTGCCGTATTATTTCAACCTCGCGCCGAATTATGATTTGACGCTGATGCCTAGGGTATTGAGCAATCGTGGTGAACTGTTGCGCGGCGACTTCCGCTACCTCAGCGAAATCGGCAAGGGCCGGATGTTTGTCGATATTTTGCCTTGGGACAGGATTAAGCAGGAAACCCGTGGGCAGATCGGCTGGGTGGACGACAGCCGATTCACCAGCAAACTCAGCTCGCATGTGGATTTGCACTTGGTTTCGGATGACCGCTACATTTATGAGTTGGGCAATTTGCTGGCCATCAACAACACGACTTTCTTGCGCAGTTGGGGCGATCTGCGCTATGACGGCGGCGAGTTTTTGGGCGGCTGGTATTCGGCCAATATGCTGGTGGACTATTACCAGAGCCTAGACCCCACTGTTCATCCGGCTGATGAGCCTTATCGCCGCATGCCACAGATTACCTTCAACTTTGGGCGGGAAGTTGCAGGCACCGGCCTACAATTTCAAAATAGCATAGAGGTTGCCCGTTTCGACCAGCCGAATAAAGTCAATGGTGAACGCCTAAACTTGCGCCCGCGCCTGTATTATCCGTTCCGCGACACTGCCGGCTATGTCACGCCCAGTTTGGCCTTGCAGCACACCGAATACTGGCTGCACAATCTAGGGGTGGGCGAGGCCAGTAGTTTCTCGCGCACCGCGCCGATTTTTTCGGTGGACAGCGGCGCATATTTTGAGCGCGATTTCAATCTGTTCGACTCGTCCATGCAGCAGACTTTGGAGCCTAGGTTGTTTTACCTGTATGTGCCTAAGGTCAACCAGCCTTACGATTACAATTATGGCTTAGGGGCCGACGGCACATTGGGGTATCAAGGCTTGAACTTTGACGCCAACGAATACGATTTCAACTTTTACCAGTTGTTCCGTGAAAACCGTTTTGCCGGCGTAGACCGCCTGTCCGACGCCAACAATATCACGCCGGCTTTGACCACCCGCATCATCAGCCAAGACTCCGGGCTGGAGCGGCTCAAGCTCAGTGTCGGCAAAGTGTTTTATCTGACCGACCCGCAAGTGGTGTTGACGCTCAACGGGCCGCAAACCACCGTCAAGGACAATGTGGTCGGCGAGGTGTCGTCCATGCTCAGCGAGCATTGGTCGCTGCGCGGCACCGGGCAGTGGAATCCCAACAAAGACCGCATCGACCGCGGGCAGATAGCGCTGCACTATAACAACTACGCCAATAACCTGCTGAACTTGAGTTACCGCTACCGCCGCGACCCTTACGCCGGCTCGGTGCCGCCTTATCCGGTCAATCCGAACAACCCCGTCACCATCAACCAGACCGACATTTCCACGCGCCTGCCGCTGGGCGCGGGCTGGTTTGTCATTGGCCGCTGGCAGTATGACTTGGCCAGCCAAGTGACGGTGGAAACCATGGCTGGCGTGGAACGGGAAACCTGTTGCTGGCGCGTCAGCTTGGTGGGCCTGCGCTATATCAACGGTGCCTTGGGCCAAGTGGTGACCGCCGATAACGTGTCCACCAACAACGCCGTTTTTTTCCAGTTTGAACTTAAAGGTCTGGGCCGCTTTGGCGATCAGATCGACAATCTGCTGGTGCAGAATTTCAGTGGGTACAGGATGGATTACGATTTGCCCAGCCCATCTCATTAATTACTGGCTTACTAAAAATTATGCGCATATTCCTGTTATTTGTTCGTGTCCTGTGGCTGGTTGGTGCGTTTTGGCTGGGGACTGGCCTGACCGTTGCGCAAGCCGGGGAATCTTTGGATCAAATTGTCGCGGTGGTCGAGGATGGGGTCATTTTGGAGAGCGAACTGGTTGCCAAGCTGGCCGACATCAAAAGGAGCCTGCGGCAAAGCGGCACGGCATTGCCGCCTGACAATGTGCTGGTGCCGCAAGTATTGGATCGCATGATACTCGATAAGATACAGTTGCAACTGGCCGAGAAGGCGGGCATTCGCGTGGATGAGGAAACCTTGCGGGCCGCCGTGCAGCAGTTGGCCGAGCGCAACAAGCTTAGCGTGGAGGAGTTCCGCCGCAGTTTGATTGCCGAGGGAGTCAATTATGCCGATTTTCAGGAACAGATTCGCAATGAGATACTGCTGGGCCGCTTGCGCGCCAACCAAGTCAATAGCCAGGTCAAGGTCAGCGACGCCGAAGTTGAAAACTATCTGAAAAGCTTAGGCGGCAGCACCGGCGGCGACCCCGATTACCTGTTGGGGCATATTTTGGTGGCCACGCCACGGGCGGCGGCGCCGGCAGACGTGCAAAAAGCCAAGGAAAAGGCAGAAAAGCTGATGGACGAAATCCGCAAGGGCAAGGATTTCAAGCAAGCGGCTTTGGGCGGCTCGGACGACGAGCAGGCATTGAAGGGCGGGGATTTGGGTTGGCGCAAGAAAAGCCAGATTCCGTCGTTGTTCATCGAGTTCATCGGCAAAATGCAGGAGGGCGACGTGGAAGGCCCGATCCGCAGCCCCAGCGGCTTTCACATTATCAAGATGCTGGGCATCAAAGGCGGCGGCGACCATACGGTCATGAAAACCCGTGTGCGCCATGTCCTGATCAAGCCCACGGAGGTGCTGGACGACGAGGAGGCTAGGCAAAAGCTATTGGCGTTGCGCCACCGCATCGAAAGCGGCGAAGATTTTGCCGGCATCGCCCGCGGACATTCCGACGACAAAGGCTCGGCGATCAAAGGCGGCGAACTGGGCTGGGTGCAGCCGGGCGCGCTGGTGCCGCCATTCGAGGCGGTGATGGACAAGCTGGCGATCAATCAGTTGAGCGAGCCGGTGCAGACGCAATTTGGCTGGCATTTAATCCAGGTGCAGGAGCGCCAGCAGAGCAACGACAGCGGCGAGTATGAAAAGACCAAGGCGCGCGAGGAAATCTTCAAGCGCAAGGTGGAGGAGGAGACGGAGTTGTGGCTGCGGCGGATTCGCGACGAGGCTTACGTGGATATCCGCCTGAAATGACATCAATGCAAGGCCGGGATGCGCCGCGCATCCTCATCACCTCAGGCGAGCCGGCCGGCATCGGGCCGGATCTATGCGTGCTGGCGGCGCAGCGGCACTTTCCCTGCTGCTTGGCGGTGGCGGGAGACCCGGAGGTGTTGGCCGAACGCGCCCACGCGATGGGTGTCGCATTGGGGTTGCGGCAGGTGGATTGCGCTGCCGATTGGGCTATCCACAGCCCCGGCCAATTGCAAGTGCTTCCGGTGCCAGCCGCCACGCGGCCGGTGTGCGGCAAGCTGGACCAGGCCAACGCCGCCCATGTGCTGGACATGCTCGACACAGCGGTGCGCGCCTGTTTGGGCGGCCAGGTTGACGCGCTGGTCACCGCCCCCGTCCACAAGGGCATCATCAACGACGCCGGCTTCGCGTTCACCGGCCACACCGAGCATATCGCCCAGATGACCGGCGGCCATCCGGTGATGATGCTGGCCACCGAGGGCTTGCGCGTCGCGTTGGCGACGACCCATCTGCCGCTGAAGGAGGTCAGCGCCGCCATCACGCCCGACCGTCTGTCGGCGGTCATCCGTGTGTTGCACGGCGATTTGGCGGGCCGCTTCGGAATCGCCGCTCCGCGCATTTTGGTGTGTGGGCTGAACCCCCACGCCGGCGAGGGCGGGCATTTGGGGCGCGAGGAGTTGGAGGTCATCGAGCCGGTGCTGGCTACTTTGCGCCTGGAGGGCATGCGGCTGGAAGGTCCGCTGCCCGCCGACACCGTGTTTTTGCCGAAATATCTGGCGCGCGCCGACGCCGTGCTGGCGATGTATCACGACCAGGGTCTGCCGGTGCTGAAGCACATGGGCTTTGGGCGGGCGGTGAACATCACCTTGGGGCTGCCCATCGTCCGCACATCGGTAGACCACGGCACGGCCTTGGAGTTGGCCGGCACGGGCCGGATCGACACCGGCAGTTTGGAGGCGGCCATTGAAGCCGCTGTGTCCATGTGCCAACGCCCAGCCGCGGAGCGGGCATGAGCCACCAGCCGCGCAAACGCTTCGGCCAGAACTTTCTCCACGACGAGCGGGTGATCCACGCCATCGTCGCGGCCATTGCGCCTCGGCCCGGCGAGCATGTGGTGGAAATCGGGCCGGGCCAGGGCGCGCTGACGCGCCGCCTGCTGGCGGAATGCGGGAAGCTGGACGTGGTTGAGCTGGATCGTGACTTGGTCGCGCATTTGCAGCGGGTGTTCGCCGCTGCCGCTGGCTTGCGCATCCATGCT
>JBJSYU010000323.1:0-2653 GCA_046089945.1 Candidatus Methylumidiphilus sp. | reverse complement strand
GGCACAGCGGTTGCAATAGTCAAGTTGCGTTAAGCATCACCAACCCCAGCGAAGGAAAAACACCATGGCTAAAAAACTCCGTCAATGCGCCATCTACGGCAAAGGTGGCATCGGCAAGTCCACCACCACCCAGAATCTGGTCGCCGCTCTTGCTGAGCAGGGCCAGAAAGTAATGATCGTCGGCTGCGATCCGAAAGCCGACTCCACCCGCCTGATCCTGCACGCGAAGGCGCAGAACTCCATCATGCAGATGGCGGCCGACGCCGGCTCTGTGGAGGATCTGGAGCTGGAAGACGTGTTGAAGGTCGGCTACAAAGACATCAAGTGCGTCGAGTCCGGCGGCCCGGAGCCGGGCGTCGGCTGCGCCGGCCGCGGTGTCATCACCGCCATCAACTTCCTGGAAGAAGAAGGCGCGTATGACGACGACCTCGACTTCGTGTTCTATGACGTGTTGGGCGACGTGGTCTGCGGCGGTTTCGCCATGCCGATCCGCGAGAACAAGGCGCAGGAAATCTACATCGTCTGCTCCGGCGAGATGATGGCGATGTACGCGGCGAACAACATCGCCAAGGGCATCGTGAAGTATGCCAACTCCGGCGGCGTCCGCCTGGCCGGCTTGATCTGCAACAGCCGCCAGACCGCCCGCGAAGACGAGCTGATCATGGAACTGGCCCGTCAAATGGGCACGCAGATGATCCACTTCGTGCCGCGTGACAACGTGGTGCAGCGTGCGGAAATCCGCCGCATGACCGTCATCGAGTATGAGCCGGAAGCCAAGCAGGCTGACGAGTATCGCCAACTGGCCACCAAGATCGTCAACAACAAAAATCTGGTCATCCCCACGCCCATCACCATGGACGAGCTGGAAGACTTGCTGATGAAGTTCGGCGTCATGGAAGAGGTTGACGAAAGCATCATCGGCAAGAAAGCTGCCGACGAAGCCGTCGCCGCTTAACAGCACAGTTGCCAGTGGTTAGTGGCGAGTGGTCAGTTTCTGGCCGCTTTCCACTCGCCACAGGGCACTCGCCACTGAATACTAACCACTGAATTCCCGGAGGCGTCCCATGACAGCCATGACCCGCGAGGAAACTGAAGCCCTCATCAAAGAGGTGTTGGAAGTTTATCCCGACAAAGCCAAGAAAGACCGCGCCAAGCATTTGGCCGTCAACGACCAGTCGATTGAAAAATCGAGCAAGTGCATCACTTCCAACCGCAAATCGCTGCCCGGCGTGATGACCATCCGCGGCTGCGCCTACGCCGGCTCACGCGGCGTGGTGTGGGGGCCGATCAAGGACATGATCCACATTTCCCACGGCCCCGTCGGCTGCGGCCAATACTCCCGCGCCGGCCGCCGCAACTATTACATCGGCACCACCGGCGTCAACGCCTTCGTGACGATGAACTTCACCTCGGATTTCCAAGAGAAGGACATCGTGTTCGGCGGCGACAAGAAGCTGGCGAAGCTGATCAACGAAGTCGAAGGCTTGTTCCCGCTGCACAAAGGCATTTCCGTGCAGTCCGAATGCCCCATCGGCCTGATCGGCGACGACATCGAAGCCGTGTCGAAGAAAGCCACCAAGGAAATCGACAAGCCGGTCATCCCGGTGCGCTGCGAAGGTTTCCGTGGCGTGTCGCAGTCCTTGGGCCACCATTTGGCCAACGACGCCATCCGCGACTATGTCATCAGCGCCCGCGACGGCGACAACAGCTTCGAGACCACCCCGTATGACGTGGCGGTGATCGGCGACAACAACATCGGCGGCGATGCGTGGTCTTCGCGCACCCTGCTCGAAGAAATGGGCCTGCGCGTTGTGGCGCAATGGTCGGGCGACGGCACCTTGTCCGAAATCGAACTGACGCCTAAGGTCAAGCTGAACCTGATCCACTGCTACCGCTCGATGAACTACATCTCGCGCCACATGGAAGAGAAGTACGGCATTCCGTGGATGGAATACAACTTCTTCGGCCCGACCAAAATCGCCGAATCCCTGCGCAAGATCGCCGAACATTTCGACGACACCATCAAAGAAGGTGCCGAGCGCGTCATCGCCCGCTATCAGGCCGAGTACGAAGCCGTCATTGCCAAGTACAAGCCGCGCCTGCAAGGCAAGAAAGTCATGCTGTTCATCGGCGGCCTGCGTCCGCGCCATGTCATCGGCGCCTACGAGGATTTAGGGATGGAAGTGGTCGGCACTGGCTACGAGTTCGCGCACAACGACGACTACGACCGCACCATCAAGGAAATGGGCAACGCGACGCTGCTCTACGACGACGTGACCGGCTACGAGTTTGAAGAGTTCGTCAAGAAGATCAAGCCCGATTTGATCGGCTCCGGCATCAAGGAAAAGTACATCTTCCAGAAAATGGGTGTGCCGTTCCGACAGATGCACTCCTGGGATTACTCCGGCCCGTACCACGGCTACGATGGCTTTGCCATCTTCGCCCGTGACATGGACATGACCATCAACAAGCCATGCTGGAACAAGATCACCGCGCCTTGGAAAAAGGCTGCGGCGAATTCTGAGCAGGTGCGCGCGGCGGCGGGCGGTTAATTGGCGTAGGGTGGGCAGACGGCTCTCTCGTCTGCCCACCAGAACCCTGCCGAATCGGTGGGCAGGCAAAAAAACGCCTGCCCCCCCCCCGATCCAAACCT
>JBJSYU010000322.1:0-6810 GCA_046089945.1 Candidatus Methylumidiphilus sp. | reverse complement strand
GCGCTTGCTTCAACAGGATCAACAACGTATCGTACAAAACGGAAGGCTGGGGCATGGCGAAGGCGTCCTTTGGAATCGGTTCGGACGCATAGTTTGCCCCGCCTTCCGCCCTCTTTGGCCCGTTTTGTCAGTCAATCAGGTCTGTAACACAAAGGCTTTGGGGTTACAATTCGACTGCCTCCTTCCCACGAACAGCCCGCCTTAACAAAGGCGGGCTTTTTTGTGGGCGGCGTCCGCCGCCAAGCCCCCCGCCGACACCCTGCCGAAGCGATGGCGTATAATCGCCCGGTCACGGACAAAACCAAGGTCGCAGCGCATGCAAACCTCAGCTTCCGAACTTTTTATTGTCGATAATTCCGATGCGGATTGGAAAGTCCGCTCGTATCTGGCGGAATGGTGTGAGCTATCCAAGGCGATAGATATTGCCACCGGCTATTTTGAAATTGGCGCGCTGCTCTGCCTCAAGGAAAAATGGCAGGCGGTTGACCATCTGCGGATACTCATGGGCGATGAGGTTTCCTACCGCACCAAGCGGGCCTTTGTTGAAGGTTTGCGCAAAGCCTGCGAGCGCTTGGATCAAAGCCTTGAGGCCGAAAAATCGCAGAATGATTTCCTGGCTGGGGTGCCGGCCATTGTCGAAGCCATGCGCAGCGGTAAGATCCAATGCCGGGTTTACCGCAAAGATAAGTTTCACGCCAAAGCCTATATCACCCATGGCCGCGCCGCCGTGATTGGCTCGTTTGCGTTGGTTGGCTCCTCTAACCTGACTTATCCGGGCCTGAATGACAACATCGAGCTGAATATCCAAGTCGCCGGTTCACAAGTTCGCACCTTGCAAGAATGGTACGAGCGGCACTGGGATGATGCGGAGGATATCACCCCCGACATTTTGCACACCTTGGAACGGCACACCCGCGAATATACCCCGTTTGAGGTTTGGTTTAAAGCGCTGGATGAATTCCTCAAAGGGCGCGAATTGACGCCTGACCTTTGGGATACCCAGCAATCCAGCCTGTTTAGGCAAATAGACAAATATCAGCAAGACGCCTACCGCAATCTGATTCAAATTGCCAATGCCCATGGCGGGGCGTTTTTGTGCGATGGCGTAGGCTTGGGCAAAACCTATGTCGGCTTGATGCTGCTGGAGCGCATGGTGGTTCGGGAAGGCAAGCGCGTGGTGCTGTTCGCGCCAAAAGCCGCCCGCGAAGATGTGTGGGAGCGGGTGATTAACCGCCATCTGCCGCATTTGAACAGCGGCTTTGTCAGCTTTTTGCTCTATAACCACACCGACTTGCAGCGCAAAGGCAAATGGCCCCGCGACATGGCGATGACCTTGCGCGATGCCGATGTGGTGATTATCGACGAAGCCCACCATTTCAGAAATGCCGGCATTAAAGGCGAAGGTGTGAAAGAACCCTCGCGTTATCGAAAGTTACAGCAATACCTACACTCAGGAGACCGCCCCAAGCAAATCTTTTTCCTCACTGCGACCCCGGTCAACAACTCAATTCATGATTTTCGGCGCATGGTTGAATTATTCACCAATGGCAATGAGCAATACTTCGCCCCATCGCTTGGTATTCACAGTCTGCGTAGCCATTTTATCCAGATCGAAAAACGCATTATGGGCAGCAATCCTTCGCAGGAACTGGATTTCGGCCCGGAAATACTCCAAGCTGAAAACGCCCTGAAAAGCGACCTCGTATTTGATTCATTAGTCGTCCAACGCAGCCGCGCTTATGTCAAGGAAAGCCAGCGCCAGCAAGGCAAAGGCGAAGCCCTGTTTCCCGAACGCGAAGCGCCAAAAGTCGCCGCCTATAATCTCAAAGCGACGTATGGCAAGCTCCTTGACAGTGTTGCCAAAGCTTTCAACAAAAAAAAGCCACTGTTTGTGCTTGGCCTATATTATCCACTTGCCTATTGGCAAGGTGATAAAGACCATCCCGACTTCCAATCCTTTGATGAAGGCCGACAAAAGCAAGTCGTGACTTTGATTCGTACTTTATTCCTCAAACGCTTTGAAAGCTCGGCCAAAGCATTTGAAGGTTCGTGCTGGCGACTGTTGCAAAAACTATTGGCTTGGGTCACAGTCCATGCTGAATCTAGCCATGATCTTCGCCGCCTTAATCGTTGGAAAGACACACATGAAGAAATCATTGGCTTTGTGCAAGCCCATCAACATGAGCTATGGCCAGAAGAAGCCGAAGAAGACCAGGCAGAAGAATTCCTCACCGAAGATATTTTGAATGCCATCGACAAACTCAACCCGGAAGAATTTGACGTTGGCGCGATCATGGATGATACTTTTGATGATATGAGCCAGTTGGCTGAATTTTTGCGGCTAGTCTCAGAAGTCAAACCCGAACGTGACGACAAGCTCAAGGCGCTAATCAAATTATTAAAAACCGACAAGGCATTAAAGAAGCAAAAAGTTATCTTGTTCACGGAATTCGCCGATACTGCCCGTTATTTGGAACAGGAGCTCGACCGGGCCGGATTGGCGGGAATCCAGCGCATCGACGGCGGCAGCACTCAGAAACAGCGCAGCGATGTGATTCGCCGTTTCTCGCCCTATTACAATGAATCCAGTTCTGTTCAACTGGCGGCGGAAGGCCGGGAAGAAATCCGTATTCTGATTGCCACTGACGTATTGTCAGAGGGTTTGAATCTGCAAGATGCCACCCGCCTCATCAATTACGACCTGCACTGGAATCCGGTGCGTTTGATGCAGCGCATAGGCCGGGTGGATCGGCGCATGAACCCAGAAATCGAGGGGCGGCTATTGGCTGACCATCCAAGCCTGAAAACCCAACGCGGGAAAATCATCTATTGGAATTTCCTGCCGCCCGACGAATTGGACGAGTTGCTGCGCTTGTTCCAGCGTGTCACCGATAAAACCTTGGTCATTTCTCGGACGTTGGGTATTGAGGGTCGAAAACTGCTGACACCGGACGATGAATTTGATCCTGTCAAGGAAATGAATGAACAATTCGACGGCAACTTATCGGATGCCGAACATTTGCGCTTGGAATATAACCGGGTTGTGCAAGACTATCCCGAAATTGCCGCCCGCCTTCCGCAACTGCCGTTAAAACTATTTTCCGGCAAAGCCTCACCGCTGAACGATGCCCGCGCCGTATTTTTCTGTTATCGTATACCCCGTCCAGATTCTTCCTTAGTGCCGACCGAAACCGGTGAACCGCGCTGGTCGGATGCTGCTGGCTTGACGGTATGGGTTTGCTATGACTTGGAAGGCAAGCGTGTGTTGACCGAACCCGGCGCGATTGCCCGTTTCATCCGCTCGGAACCCAACACGCCGCGCTGTTGCAAGACAGATAGAACCAAGTTATCGGAATTGCGAAGACAAGTCGAAAAACAACTGACTAGCGAGTATCTCAAGTCCCTGCAAGCGCCTCTGGGGGTTGTGCCGATTTTGAAATCTTGGATGGAATTGAATTAAAAAAATCGTCATGGGCAAGTACGCCAAGTTAATCCAAAATATTCTGAGTGGACGTTCGGATAGCAATATCGCATTCGCCGAATTGCGCCATCTGTTGCTTCGCCTAGACTTTGATGAGCGTATCCGTGGCGATCACCACATTTTTACCAAGCTAGGAATCGAGGAAATCCTTAATTTGCAACCCAAAGGCGCAATGGCAAAACCCTACCAAGTCAAACAAGTACGAAACCTGTTTCTGCGGTATAAATTGGAGATTGAACATGGCGAATAGATATGAAGTCATCATTTATTGGAGCGAAGACGACCAAGCCTTCGTCGCTGAAGCCCCCGAATTACCTGGCTGCATGGCAGATGGCAGTACCCATCGAGAGGCTCTAGCCAATCTCGAAATCATCATGGCAGAGTGGATTGAAACCGCGCAAAGCTTGGGCCGTTCTATTCCCATGCCGCGTGGCAAATTGATGTATGCCTGATTGCTCCAGCAGCTAAAAATCCAAGGAATATCCCGTGTTAAAACCCGCTGAAAATCTCCGCGCCATTCAAAACTTCGACCAACTCATCCGCTATCTGGAAGACGAACTCGGCTGGCCTTTGCAGGAATATGGTTTTGATGAATTGACGTTTGAATATTCACCGGAAGAACTCGGTATCAAAGAACAGGACGCGGCGAAAATCACTCAGGTTCACCAGCTTCGTCCGCTGTATACCGGCCAGCCTTGGGGTATCTTCTTTGTCGAGTTTGAAACCAAGAAACTGCCGGTGGTGGTATTGCGGCGGATATTAAGCCATTTGGTGGTGAAGAAACGCGCCTCGGCCAATTCGGCGACGGCGGCGGCATGGCATACCGAAGATTTGCTGTTTATCTCGGCGTTCGGCGAAATCGCCAGCCAGCAGCGGGAAATCGCCTTTGCCCATTTCCACCAAGAACCCGGCGACTTGCCGAGCCTGCGGGTATTGGGCTGGGATGGCGCGGACACGCCGTTGAAACTGGATCATTTGGACAAAACCCTGCGTGAACGCCTGCGCTGGCCGGATGATAAAGCCGATCAAACCGCTTGGCGCGAACAATGGAGCCGCCCGTTCCGCCACCGCATCGGCCATGTGATTCGGACTTCCGACAACTTGGCGGAAGTATTGGCTGAGTTGGCCCGCACGATCCGCGACCGCGCTCAAACCATGCTGGCGGCGGAAGCGGACAATGGCCCGTTGCGCGTATTGCACAAAGCCTTCAAAACCGCTTTGATCCACGATTTAAGCGAAGACAGCTTCGCCGATACCTACGCCCAAACCATCACTTATGGCCTATTGACCGCCGCGATTTCCAAAACCGACCACAGCGAAGGTTGTCAGGGCACGGCCTTGATTGCCGACAACATCACCGACATGGTGCCGATCACCAATCCGTTTTTGAAGGAAATGCTGCAAACCTTCCTGCATGTGGGCGGGCGCAAAGGCGGCATCGATTTTGACGAACTGGGCATACAAGACGTGGTGGAATTGTTGCGGGGCGAACAAACCGACTTGCCCGCGATTTTGCGCGATTTCGGCAACAAGACGCGGGGCGAAGACCCGGTGATCCATTTCTATGAGCATTTCCTGTCCGCCTATAACAAGAAACTGAAAATCCAGCGCGGCGTGTTTTATACCCCGCAGCCGGTGGTTTCTTATATCGTCCGCAGTGTGCATGAATTGCTGCAAACCGAGTTTGGCTTGGAAGATGGCTTGGCTTCGACGGTGACGTGGGGGGAAATGGCGAAAAAACTCGTCATTCCGGCAGGGATGCCGGAATCCAGTCACAAGGATGTGAATCTACCAACCAATAATGAACCTCAAATTAAGACCGGTACAGCCGGAGAGTTACCGTCCATGGCACTGGGTTCCGGCATTCCCTGCCGGAACGACGCACAACCCACCCCATTCAAAATCCCCGAAGGCAACTCCCCCGATTCCCCTTTTGTGGTGATACTCGACCCTGCCACCGGCACGGCGACGTTTTTGGTGGGGGTGATCGACATGATCCACAAAACCCTGACCGAAAAATGGCGCAAGCAGGGCATGAAAGATAAACAGCGGGAAGCGGCTTGGAATGAGTATGTCCCCAAGCATTTATTGCCGCGCCTGTATGGCTATGAGTTGATGATGGCCCCCTATGCCATCGCCCATATGAAAATCGGCCTGAAACTGCATGAAACCGGGTATCTCTTCGGCAGCGACGAACGCGCCCGGATCTATTTAACCAATGCTTTGGAACCCGCCAGCGATGGCAAGGGGCAGATGGAAATCGAGGCATTGGCCCCGGCTTTGGCGCATGAGGCGCAGGCGGTGAATGCGGTTAAGCAAGGGCAGCGGTTTACCGTAGTGGTGGGGAATCCGCCGTATTCGGGGCATTCTTCCAATAATGGCGCATGGATTGCAGATTTATTGCGTAAAAAGGCTGTGCAAAGCCCCGGCTATTTTGAAGTGGACGGCGCGCCCTTGGGCGAGAAAAACCCGAAATGGCTGAATGACGACTATGTGAAGTTTATCCGCTTGGCGCAAGTGACCATTGAACAGGCGCATACCGGCTTACTCGGCTATATCACCAATCATGGCTATTTGGATAATCCGACTTTTCGCGGGATGCGGCAAAGTTTGATGCACACCTTCGACAGTAGTTATCTATTTGATTTGCACGGCAATAGCAAAAAGAAAGAAAAAACGGCAGATGGTGGCAAGGATGAAAATGTCTTTGATATTCAGCAGGGGGTGGCGATAGGAATATTCATCAAGTATTCAGGGTTATTGAACCCTTATGAAAAAGGCAATAAATTTGAAGCGAATGGAGTCAGCCACGCCGGATTATATGGATTGCGAGCAGACAAATATCGAACATTATCGGCGCAGGGCTTTGCAGGAACGCACTGGAATTCGTTGTCACCTAGCGTCCCCTTTATACTTTTTTCCCCGCAAAACGAAACGCTCAGTGCCGAATATGAACAAGGCTGGAAAATCACTGACATAATGCCCGTTAATAGCGTTGGCATAGTGACAGCCCGCGATGCGTTGACCATCCACTGGAGCAGCGAAGAAGTATGGGAAACGGTGACTGATTTTGCCAAATTAGATGTCGAAAAAGCGCGTGAAAAATATTCGCTGGGCAAGGATGCTCAAGATTGGAAAGTGGGTAAGGCACAAGCTGACCTCAACAACTCTGGGCCAAATCACAAGAATATTACTACCGTTTTGTATCGGCCATTCGATGTACGCTACACTTACTATACTGGCAAGCCGAGCGGTTTTTTGTGTAGGCCGCGTAGCGATGTAATGCAGAATTTTTTAGACAAGAACAATGTTGGTTTGGGAATATCTCG
>JBJSYU010000321.1:0-5871 GCA_046089945.1 Candidatus Methylumidiphilus sp. | reverse complement strand
TGCCATCAGTCTGTCCTCTGCGCGTCGGCGCGGGTATCTAAGGCATTGCGCAAGGCTTCGCCCATGAAGGTCAATAACAGTATGGTTGCCACCAACACGCCAAACGAGGCGACAGAAATCCACCACGCATCCAAGTTTTCTTTGCCTTGCAACAACAGCTTGCCTAAACTCGGTGCTTGCCCGCCTACGCCTAGGCCGAGAAAATCCAGCGAGGCTAATGCCATAATGCCGGCGCTCATGCGAAACGGCAAGAAAGTAATCACTGGTGTCAAGCTGTTTGGCAGAATATGCCGCCAGATGATTTGCGCATGCGACAAGCCCAGCGCCCGCGCCGCTTTGACGTATTCCAACTGGCGGTTGCGCAGGAATTCAGCGCGGACATAATCCGACAAATGCACCCAGCCAAACAGCACCAACAGCAAAAACAACATGCTGAAACTTTGCTGGAACACCGCCGAAAAAATAATCAGCAGATACAATTCCGGCATCGAACCCCAGACTTCGATCAAGCGCTGCGCGACCAAATCGACTTTGCCGCCAAAATAGCCTTGCACCGCGCCGATGACAATGCCAAGCGCGGTGCCGACTAGGGTCAGCGCCAATGCGAAAGTCACTGAAACGCGGAAGCCGTACAATAAGCGGGCGGCAATATCGTAACCCGATGTGTCGGTGCCTAAGATATTGTCACGTGACGGTGGGCCGGGATTGTGGGCACCGGATGAATAATAACTGAGCGTGTCGTAATAATACGGGTTAATTGGGTAGATGGCGAAGTTTCCTTGTTTTTTGAACTGTTCGCGGATGAACGGATCATTGTAGTCGGTGAAAATCGGCAAATCGCCGCCAAAGGTCGATTCCTGGTATTTGTTGAACAATGGAAAATACCACTGCCCTTGGTAACGCACGACCAGCGGCTTGTCGTTGGAAATGACCTCGCCGCCTAGGCTCAGCCCGTAGGCGATCAGGAAAATAATCAGGCTGTAATAGCCTAGGCGCTGGCGCTTGAAGCGCAGCCAGATCCTGCGGCTAGGCGAGGCATGTTCGTAGCTTTGGCTGTTTTCTGCCAGGGCGGCAGGCGGTTTTGCGCCCGCCAATAAGGCAGGCGATTCGGCGGAGATGCTCATCAGCTTTCCTGGGCGTCAAATTTAATGCGGGGATCGACTAAGACATAGGCAATATCGCCGACCAACTTAGTGAACAAGCCCAACAGGGTGAACAAATACAGATTGCCTAATACCACCGGGTAATCGCGGCTGTTGATCGACTCGAACGACAACAACCCTAGGCCGTCCAGCGAAAACAGGGTTTCTATCAGCAGACTGCCGGTGAAAAAAGCGGTGATAAATGTGCCTGGGAAGCCGGTGACTAGAGGCAGCAGCGCATTGCGGAATACATGTTTCCACAGCACTTGCTTTTCGGACAAGCCTTTCGCCCGCGCCGTCAGCACGTATTGGCGGCTTAATTCATCCAAAAAAGTGTTTTTGGTCAACAGGGTTTTCAACGCGAAGGTGCTGACTACCGAGGCCGTCACCGGCAAGGTGATATGCCAAAGATAATCAGTGATTTTGCCGAACCAGCTTAATTCAGCCCAATTTTCTGAGGTGAGTCCGCGCAGCGGGAAAATATCCCAGAACGAGCCGCCGCCGAACAGCACAATTAGCAACACGCCCAACACAAAACCCGGCACGGCATAGCCTCCCAACACCAATAAGCTGGTGATAAAATCGAAGCGGCTACCGGCGTTAATGGCTTTGGCGACGCCCAAAGGCACCGACACCAGATAAGTTAAAAAGAATGTCCACACGCCAAGCGACACCGACACGGTGAGTTTTTGCTTAATCAGCGACCACACGCTGTCGTTGCGGAAATAGCTTTCACCCAAATTGAAGCGCAGGTAGTTTTTCAGCATCAGCCCATAGCGTTCCAGCGGCGGCTTGTCAAAGCCATAGAATGCGGAGAGCTGTTCAATCTGCTGGCTGTCGATGCCTTTGCGGCCGCTGTAATTCCAGCCGCCGGCGCTGGCCCCGCCTTCCGCCCCGGCCCTCGCGCTCTCGCCGTCGAGTTGCAGCAATACATGTTCCACCGGGCCACCCGGCACAAACTGGGTGACGGCAAAGGTCAGCGTCAACACGCCAAGCAAGGTCGGGATAATCGCCAAGATGCGTTTTAAGAGGTAATACCACATGGCTTTAATGGCTGTCGTTAAGGGGTTTATAGGCGTTCATCGGCTTGCCGCGATGCGAGCTGACATATTAAGCAGCTTGGTGATTCCGCTCCATGGCGACGCTTGAAGCGCTGAACCCAAGCTTGCCAAAAAACTGGAATGCGCCGTCGCGCCCGGCACGCAATATCCAGGTGATATCGGGGTTGCCGCCCATGACATGGCCGACTAATGCTCGGCCTATACCTTGATTGCGATACGCTTGGTCAACCACAACCATCGACAAATAGCCGTTAGAAATACCGTCGGTGATGCCGCGAGCAAACCCGACAACCCGCTGTTCTGCGAAAGCCACGGCCGTGCGTTGTGACTGTTCGATGAGCTTGGCGAAGCTTTCCGCCGTGCCCACGCGATGCGCCCAGCCGTTGCCAGCAAGAAACTGGCGAACCGCCTCGGCTTCAACGGGTTTTAAGCTGCGAATCTGCATCGCGGATACCGTATGTTGGTGTCAAGCCGCTTTCTTGGCGATAACCCGATCAAGCGCCGCCAATGGCCTAGGGTCAATCCAAGCCCGCACATCAAAATCTGCTTTTAAAAATCCACGCTGGAACAGGAAATCTTTGTAGGTTTCCAAGCCCTTAATCGAGGTTTCGGCCAGATCGGTGTATTGATGCAGATGCAGGTCTTCGCCATAGGCTTTCTTCACCCAAGCCTCATCCGAGCCGGTTTCCCGCGCCACATAGGCGACGGTTTCCTCAGGATGCGCGGCGGCCCAGTCACCAATCGCGACGACGCGCGATAGAAATCGGGCAACGAGGTCGGGGCGACGTTCAAGGATGAAGCGGTCTACGGTGACTGGACGCGGTGCGCCGTTATTGGCACGGACTAAGGGGTCGGGATGGTTGCGGATGTCGTTGACAATTACCGCGCCGATATCATGGGCGACTTGTGCGCCCCGCGAGCCTTTGACGAAAACCGCATCGACGGTTTTGTCCAGCAAGGCTTGGATAATGACAGAATACCCGCCGCCATTGCGACGTCCGCCGCCAATCTGTGCCACCGGGCCGCGTTCGACTTGCACCGGGAAGTCGATCCATTCGACTTCTTGTTCGCCGACGCCGCCGAGTTCCAGCGTGACTAAGAAGCCGCGCAATGCGCCGGCCCGGCCATGATCGATGGTATTGTTATGCACCGGCAAGCCAATGCGGCGACCGCGTAGATCGGCTGGGGTTTTGATGCCAGAATCCGGCAGTGCAAGTATCAGTTGCGTTTCGTCAATCCAATTGAGGCCAATGACACGGGTGTCGGTGCCATTCGCCCTGGCCCATATCGCCGGGACGTTGCCGCCTTGGCGGAAGGAGTTTTGCAAATGGTGGTCGTAGTGGGATTCACGCACCTGTGCGTCGGTGGTTTCCTGCAAGGTTTTGATGGCGATGCCATCGGTGGAGAACTCTTCATTGAACCAGCCCAGTTGTGCAGCCAAGCCCAGCGGCGTAGGCACGGGGCAACGGGTATACCACAGAGTATCAACGACTTTATCCTGGGATTTTTCTGACATGGCTGGCCCTTAAAAAAATAGTGAGCATGGCGACAACAATGTGCTGAGAGGCTTGGGTCTACAGCACGGCTTATGGTGGCATTCAGCAGTTAATGTGCCAGCCCTTGAAAAGCCTTTCTGCCGCAGCCTAGATAGCGAATGTCGCGGCATGTCGCAGGCCGGCACAGCCTGCGGATACCTGTGGCTTGCTGGAAAAACAGCATTGTGCGGGGATGATGTTGGCAGGGAAACAATCCGCCGAGGCCGAGCAGGCGCACACGCTTCAAAGGCCCGCCGTCGCGCACAGAAAACCCCGCTCTGGTACGGTTTCTGCTGAAAGCGTGAACATTCTTTCCATTCAACCCAACGAGGCGACCATGACCCAATTCCATTGGCGGATTCCGATCCACGGCTGCAAAGGCGATATCGCCGCGCCGTTTTACACGCGAGGCACCTGGGGGCCGGTGGACGGCGGCAGGCCGGCGCCGACCTTGACCGACGGCGAGGACGGCCGTTTTCCGTACCATGACTATCTGTTGGAAGTCGCCAAGGCGGCGGAGATTTCCGGTTTTGACGGGGCGCTGGTGCCGTCTTTCCCGGATTCGGAAGACCCTTGGGTGATCGCCTCGGCGATTGCCCGCCACACCAAGACCTTGCGTTTTATGATCGCCTACCAGCCTTGCTGGTTTAACCCGCTGTATGCGGCGAAGGCGGCGGCCAGCTTGCAGCGGGTGTCCGGAGGGCGCTTGCTGTTCAATATCATCACCGGCGGCGGCGGGCCGCAGCAGTTGTGGTGGGGCGACCGCATCGCCCACGACGACCGCTACACCCGCACCACGGAATTCCTCGATGTGCTGAAAGGCGTGTGGAACGGCGGGCCGTTTAGCTATCAGGGCAAATTTTTCCAGATTGAAAACGCCGGCCTGCCGGCGCCGCTGGCCGGGCAGGTGTTCCCGGAACTGTATTTTGTCGGCTCCTCCGACGCCGCGCTGGCCGCGCAGGGCAAGCATGCCGATTACGATCTGACACATTTGGAGCCGCGTGAAAACCTGAAAATCAAGTTCGCCCGCGTCGCCGAACTGGCCTCGAAAGACGGGCGCACGGTCAAGCCGGCCGTGCGTTTCAACATCATCGCCCGGCAGACGCCGGAGGAGGCTTGGGAGGTGGTGCGCCGGGCTTGGGCGCAGGTGGATTGGGACGCGCGCGAACGCGCCCAGCGCGGCCAGCGCCGGGGCGACGGCGTCGGCTCGTGGCGGACGGAGGTGACGCGGCACACCAAGGTCGAGGATTTGGTGTTTGAAGGGCTGTGGGCCGGCTTCGGCACGCTCGGCAGCCAAGGCTCGCCGCTGGGCTTCGTCGGCAGCTACGAGCAGGCGGCGGAGACTATCGACGGCTTCATCCAGCTCGGCGTGCAGGGCTTTATTTTGTCCAGCACCCCGGCGCTGGAGGAAGCCTTCCATGTCGGCGAGGAAGTCTTGCCGCTGGTGCGCGGCAGCACCAGCGCCAAGGCGCTGCGCGCAGCCAGCCTGAAAACCGCAACCCGCTAGAGGAGCGCCACTTGTGAGCAATGAATTTTTTTGGCAACTGCCCGCCGACGGCGACGGCCGCGCCATCCATCCGGCGCAGTGGACACGCGGCGACCACACCCCCGCCGTCACCGACCGCCCGGTGTTTGCCCGCATCGACCTGCGCCGCGACGGCGGCCACACCTGGTACGACCATCTGGCCCAAATCGCCCGCGCAGCTGAAATCACCGGCTTTGACGGCGTGTTGATTCCGCAGACGCCGGCCGGCGAGGAGCCGTTGATCGTCGCCGGCGCCTTGGCGCGCGAGGCGCGGCGGCTGACCTTCCTGCCGTCGCTGCCGGCGCCGTTCCTGTCGGCGGTGTATTCGGCGAAAATCGCCATCAGCTTCCAGCGCCTGACCGGCGGCCGGCTGGCGTGGCATTTCATCACCGAGGAACATGGCCCGCATGCTTGGCACGGCCATCGCTGGAGCATCAGCGAGCAAATCGCCCGCACCGACGAATTTTTGGATGTCGCCAAAGGCTTTTGGAACGACGCGCCGTTCACCTACCAAGGCCGCTATTACGAAGTGGTGGACGGCGGCTTCGGGCCGTCGCTATCCGGGCCGAAGCTGCCGTTGATTTACCTGTCCGGCGACACCGAGGAAG
>JBJSYU010000320.1:0-3560 GCA_046089945.1 Candidatus Methylumidiphilus sp. | reverse complement strand
TAAAAGCATGTCATCGGCAAGCAGAACACCTAAAAATAGCAAACAAAAACCTTTTTTCCGAACCAGAATAAAGCGCCTTGCCCGCAAGACCATCTGCTTCTCAAAGTCCGAGTTGCTGCATGACACCGTAATCGGATTGTTTATAAACAGATACTGCTTTTAAACTATAAAAAATCAATTAAACCCACCTCCAATTTTTGGCGAAGAATGCCCAGCGTTTTCAGGTTCATGGATTTAATAATCTTGGCCCTATCCAAGGCGGCAATGCCAAGCCACCATTGCGATCAAGGCCGTTTTCCACCGTGCGACGGCACTTGGAGCAGGGGTTTCGCCGGATAAACCTGCCATAAGCATTTCCCCATTAACGTAGACTCGATGAACACAAACCTGCCTCCATGCATAGTCTTAGGCATTGACACACAGATTGGACTGAATATTATCAGGGAGCTTGGACGCCAGCATATTCCAGTTATTGGAGTGGCATCCAACCGCAACTCCATTGGCCTGCGTTCAAAATATCTCAGCAAAGACATTGTCTGCGCCACACGCGACGCGCAAGCCATCGATATGCTTCGTGGGCTAGGGGAAGAACTCGGCCCCTGCGTCTTACTTGCCCCCTCCGAGTTTGATATTCAATGGCTGCGGGAGCATCAGGATTCCCTAGGCGCTGTCCGCCCCATCCTGCCACCGGCCGATGCGTTCCATACGGCGTTGGACAAAGAAAAGACCTTGGAATTGGCCAAAGAGCAGGGCATCGCAGTGCCGGCAAGTTTCTGCATCAGCTCGGCTGAGGATATTGGCGGCGTCCTTGGCCAAGTGCGTTTCCCGGTCATTTTTAAATGGCCAAATCCCTTTGCCGTCATCGCGGCATTACGCGCCCATGGCCTCGCGCTAGTCAAGTACGAGTATGCCAATAATAGCGAAGAATTCAAGAAGATCGCGGAGCGGTATACACCCATTGGGCAATGGCCGCTTATCCAACAGTATTGCCCAGGGTATGGCCTGGGGCAATTCTTTTTCTTGCACGAAGGCGAAGTTATCCGCTTTTTCCAACACCGCAGAGTCCGCGAATGGCCTCCAGAGGGGGGCTACTCAACTGCCTGCGACGCCGTGCCGGCAGAACTACACGTGGAATTGCAGCGCAAGTCTTTAGGGTTGCTACGCAAAATAGGCTGGGAAGGGGTGGCGATGGTGGAATACCGCTACGACCCCATACAAGATCAAGCGGTTTTGATGGAAATCAATGGTCGTTACTGGGGAAGCTATCCATTGGCCGTCCATTGCCATGCGGGCTTTGCCCTGACGGCTTATTGCCTACACGCCAATGTGCCGTTGCCCGCCTTGCCAAAACCCCTAGATTCTTTTCGCTGCCGCACTATCGTGGTTGAAAGCAAGCGCCTTATTCGCGTTATTTTTCAAGCCGACAAAATCCAAGACAAACAGTTTAAGCGCAAGCCCTTGGTTGAGCTTTGTCAGTTTTTCGGGGATTTTGTGCGGCCCCATGTCGGGTATTACGTGTGGTCTTGGGACGATCCCGCGCCATTCTTTGCAGACGTGCTAAACGGCGTCTGGAACCTGTTGAAAAGCATGCTGCGCAAGCGCTAGGCGGCTGTTTCCAGCGATTGCGGCGGCGAGGATGCTTCCAACATCCACGCCGCTAACGCGCTTTTGCCCTGGAGGCCAAGCGCATCGGCCTACATCGTCGGCGCCCGCCGGCCCATCGCGCTTTTCACGCCGCGCATCATGCCGGCCAAGTTGCCGCCTTTCTTGAACTTCTTCATCATCTTCTGCATCTGCTCAAACTGCTTCAACATTTTGTTGATTTCCGTCACGTCGGTGCCTGAGCCTTTGGCGATGCGGTTTTTGCGCGAGCCGTTGAGGATTTCCGGGGCTTGCCGCTCTTTGATGGTCATCGAGTCGATCATCGTCAACTGCCGGAACAGTTCCTTCTCGTCGATCTTGTCCTTGACATGCTGCGGCATGGTGGCGACGCCGGGCAGCTTGTCGAGCATCGCCATGACGCCGCCCATGCTCTTCAACTGGTTCAACTGGTCGCGGTAGTCCTCCAGGTTGAACGCCTTGCCTTTGTGGATCTTTTTCGCCAGCTTCTCGGCCTTCTCCTTGTCCATCTTGCGCTCGACATCCTCAATCAGCGAGAGCATGTCGCCCATGCCTAAGATGCGCGAGGCGAGGCGGTCGGGGTGGAACAGTTCCAGCGCGGCGGTTTTTTCGCCAATGCCTAGGAATTTGATCGGCTTGCCGGTGATGTGGCGGATCGACAGGGCCGCGCCGCCACGGGCATCGCCGTCGGTCTTGGTGAGCACGACGCCGGTCAGAGGCAGCGCGTCGTGGAACGCCTTGGCGGTGTTGGCGGCGTCTTGGCCGGTCATGCTGTCCACCACGAACAGGGTTTCAATCGGCTTGACCGCCGCGTGGATGTTTTTGATTTCCGCCATCATTTCTTCGTCAATGTGCAGCCGGCCGGCGGTGTCCACCAGCACCACGTCGAAGTATTTCTTGCGGGCGTGTTCGATGGCCGCCTTGGCGATGTCCACCGGCTGTTGCGAGATGTCGCTGGGGAAGAATTCGGCCTTGACCTCGCCGGCCAAGGTTTTCAACTGCTCGATGGCGGCCGGGCGGTAGACGTCGGCGGACACCACCAGCACCGATTTGCGCTCGTTTTCCTTCAGCCAACGCGCCAGCTTGGCGACGGTGGTGGTTTTGCCGGCGCCTTGCAGGCCCGCCATCAAGATCACCGCCGGCGGCTGGCAGGCCAGACTGAGCTTTTCATGGGCGTTGCCCATGACGGCTTTTAGCTCCTCGTGGACAATCTTCACCATCGACTGGCCGGGGGTCAGGCTTTTCTCCACTTCCTGGCCGAGCGCCCGATCCTTGACGTGTTCGATGAAGTCCTTGACCACCGGCAAGGCCACGTCGGCCTCCAGCAGCGCCGAGCGCACTTCGCGCAGCGTGTCTTGGATGTTGCTCTCGGTCAGGCGGCCTTGGCCTCTGATTTTCTTGAGGGAGTCGTTAAGTCGTTGGGTCAGGTTGTCGAACATCGAAATAATACCTTTAATACCTGGGGCAATGGCGGTTTGTGGGTTCCGGGCCTGCGGCCTGTGATGGGCGGGGAATTTTACCCCGAAGGGGGCGGTTTCTGTTGGCTTTTTCAGTGGCGCCTAGCGTTTCAACCCTTCCCAAGGCTCGAAAAGCTGGACATCTTCGACGCCGAGCAGCCCCAACACGCGGCCGACGGTCTCGTCGATCAGTTGCGCCAAGGTCTTGTGCTTGCCGTAAAACGCCGGCAGCGGCGGGAAGATGATGCCGCCCATTTCGGTGACGCTGACCATATTGCGCAGATGCGCCAGGTTCAACGGCGTTTCCCTGGGCATCACCACCAGCCGCCGCCGCTCCTTCAACGCTACGTCGGCGGCGCGGGCAATCAGGTTGTCGGACAGGCCGTGGGCGACGGAACCCAGCGTCTTCATCGAACACGGCGCAATGACCATGCCGGCGGTCTTGAACGCGCCGCTGGCTATCGCCGCCGCCACGTCGTTGAC
>JBJSYU010000319.1:0-3183 GCA_046089945.1 Candidatus Methylumidiphilus sp. | reverse complement strand
CCGCCTTCGCGGGTCATGGCTTTTTGCTCGCCTTCGGATACGCGCTGGAAGCGCGTCCACCAGTCGGCCAGCGCGGCGTCGGCCTCGCCGGTCGCCGCCCGCAACACCAGAAAGTCATAGGCGGCACGGAAGCGCGGGTGGCTGAGCAACTTGAACGGACGCAAGCCGGTGTTGCGCTCCATCCGTGGTTGCAGCATCCACACCTCGCGCATGGTCAGGCTGAGGACGCGGGGAATGGCGACGCTGCGCACTTGCCGGTTCAGCACTTCGGACGCGGCCTCCTGGTAAGCGAAGGCTTCGTTGTCGCCAGCTTGGATTTTGGCCGTGGCCAGCAGCCGCACCGGCTCCCAAAGCAGCGCGGCAAACAGGAAAAACGGCGCGACGCCCTTGTTTTGCTGCAAACGCTCGTCGGTGTCCTCCAAGGCTTTCGCCAGAAACACCAGCGGGAAACCCTCAGGCTCTTGCTGTAGGCATTCTTCCGTCTCCGGGAACAACTGGCCAAACAGGCCGTAGCGGCGCAGTTCCTCGAAAGTTTGCACGGCATAGCCGGACAGCAGCAGCTTGATGACCTCGTCGTACAGCCGCGCCGACGGAATGCCGCGCAGCAGCGGGGCCAGGCGCGGGATGGGTTCGCCGCAACTGGGATGGATGGTGAAGCCGAGTTTCACTGCGAAGCGCACCGCCCGCAACATGCGCACCGGATCTTCGCGGTAGCGCTGCTCCGGGTCGCCGATCAGGCGCAATATGCCGGCCTGGTGGTCGCTCATGCCGCCGACATAATCGACGACGGAAAAATCGGCGATGTTGTAATACAGCGCGTTGACGGTGAAATCGCGCCGCCAAGCGTCTTCTTCGATGCTGCCGTAGATGTTGTCGCGCAGGATGCGGCCGTCGCGGCCGGCTTCGCGGTCGCCCTCGCCGTCGCCGGTGTCCAGCGCACGGAAGGTGGCGACTTCGACGATCTGGTCGCCGAAATGCACATGGGCCAGCCGGAAGCGCCGCCCGATCAAACGGCAATTGCGGAACACGCCGCGCACTTCTTCCGGGTGGGCGTCGGTGACCACGTCGAAATCTTTAGGCTCACGGCCTAGCAGCAGGTCGCGGACGCAGCCGCCGACCAAAAACGCCTGATAGCCGGCTTGGCGCAGGCGATACAGCACTTTCAGCGCCTCGCCGCTGACCTGCGAGCGCGAAATATTGTGTTCGGATCGGGCGTAGATCCGCACCGTCGGCGCGGTGGGCTTGGCGGACTGGATGGACGCTAACAGCGGCGACGTTTGCAGTGACCGGAACAGTTTTTGGACAATGTCGAGGATTGGCAGGGGAGTTTTCTTTGAGGTTGGGTTCGTGTGGCCAAAATGTTACCTCACACGGGCGACAGTCTCAAATACGCTTGGGCGTTTTGCGCAAAAAACTTTCGCCTAGGCGCATTCTTGTGTACAATCTGTCGCTCAATGCGTCCCCATCGTCTAGTGGCCCAGGACTTCGCCCTCTCACGGCGGTGACAGGGGTTCGAATCCCCTTGGGGACGCCACATTTTTTAAAATAACCGGCTTTTGCCGGTTTTTTTGTGTCTCGTGGGTGGCGCCGACATCTTGTCGGCCAAAATTTTGGAAATGCGCAAAATGCCGGCAGGATGCCGGCGCTCCAACATAAGGATGTCGCGCTACGGGGGATTGTGGATGTGACTTGGAGCGGTCGATGGTGGGGAAGCGGCACGCGCTGGCAAACCTCATTCCAATGGCGCGCCGCTATCAGGTTTTAAAGATTCAAAATTGCCCGGCTTTGACGATCAATCCCGGCTGCTGTCGATGTCAGGTTCGGGTTGCGCCGCATTGTAAGCGAACCGCAGATCGGTGGAGCGGTCTCGGTAAAAGACGTTGCCGCCAATCTTCGCGGTCAAGTATTGCGCTTTTGCCCAGTTCGGGCGGTGGCGCAGATACTGGGCGTGGAAAAACATCGCTCCCCCGGTGTTGTCGGGAAGCTCGCCTTCCATCACCTTGCGGGCAATTTCGTAGGCTTTGGCATACTCCTCTGGATTGGGATGCCTGACCGTATAGACAAATCTGCCTTTGCGCACCACATTGCAATAGTCGTATCCCCAGCCGCTGATGAGGCGGTTTCTGGCGACACTGAGCACGGCTTGCATATTGGATTCCGAATTCCGCGCCTCGCGGTACGCGGTATTCGCCAGACAGGTCAGATCGTCTTGCGGGGTGGGTGCCTGATAGAGGCGGCTTGGGTGTCTGTGAAAGTGCCGTTGCCCATCGTAATGGTGGTTGGATTTGGCAACAGCGGGCGTAGAGGAGAACGCCAGAATGCACAGCATTTTGACAAGGTTGTTTGACATAGTCCCGTTTCCTATCGTCGTCGAAGTTGCAGCCAACTTAGGTGTTTGTTCACGGTCATTGGGCGGCCACATCTTCTATTTTCGAAAGCGTACTACTTAGGACGGCCTTTTTGCTTGAAAAACCTGAACTAAACAGCACATCTTATAATCATCTAGGTTCTGTACCACACAAGAACCCTTTTTCTTAAATCCTCCGTTTGTAGTTTGAGTTGCGCCGGTTGGCGAGAATGGGCGCCGAGCTGTGGAACCGCTGGGAAAAGCCCAGCATCTCCGCGCCTTGCGGCTCATACCATGCCCGTGTATTGCCCGCTTGTCAAGCAAAAGCGCCGCAAGGGCGTGGCGGGCCAGCCCCGGCGGGCGTTTGACGAGTCGGCTTTGGTGGGCGGGTGAGGTTCTGGAGTGAGCGATTCGCCGAGATCTGGCGCGATTGACGCACTTGGCTGCTGCCGGGTGTCATGTCCGGTTTTTCGGGGTTGGCGGGGATGATTGAGCGCAATCCAAAAGCCGCCAAGGGGGCTCGCCAAGTTCGGCTTGTTTTGATCGAGGTGGCCCAAGCTCAGTTTGGCTCGGCTTCACTCGGATGCTTTATTGTTGGGGTTGTCTGGATGGCTGCGTAGTGTCCGCGACAGTTTGCGCAGCTCATGAAACATCCTCTGCCGCTTGTGCTGCGGGACAAATGAGCCGTTGGCATAGCGCCAATGGGTCACGCAGTTTTCAAGTTCGATTTTCTGTTGCAGCAAGTCTTCGTAACTAGGGCGGATGAAGCTGTGGATACTAAGCCGGTAATGCCACAGCAGCAGCCCTAAAAATCCTATCATCAGCGCAACCATTGC
>JBJSYU010000318.1:0-4114 GCA_046089945.1 Candidatus Methylumidiphilus sp. | reverse complement strand
GTTTATCGAACGTGTGCAGCATCGCGGATGTTAGGCTGATGGCGGCTACACTCACCGCCAAAGTGGCAGCGGATGTTGATCGGCAAAAATCTTGTTCTTAAGACTTGCTCGGTAAGCGCCACAACACACAAGACAATGGTGCATGCATGAAAACTGTGTTATTAGAGATCGATGAGGCCATTTATGCGCAGGTGCTTGGCTTTTTGCGACTATTGCCTGAACAGCAATGCCATGTCATTGAAACGGCGCAGGCACCAGAAATTGCGCAACTGCCGCTGAATATTGCTTCATCATTTGGCATGATTAAAACGCCGATCACGGCTGATTTAGCCACGCTTGAGGCTGGTATTATGGCGGGGGCGATCAGTGATAGCGATTGATACGAATGTGCTGGTGCGCGTGATTGTCGAAGATACCGGACAGCCGGAACAAACCCTCAAAGCTCGTGCGTTAGTCAGCGATGCGCAACGGGTTTATGTCACACAAATTGTGCAAGTGGAACTTACTTGGGTGCTGGCAAAAGTGTATAAAACAAGCAAACTGGATTTATTGAGCGTTCTGCAACATTTGCTCAATAATCCTGGCTATGTTTTACAACACCGTGATAGGTTTGCGGCAGCGCTGAATATATTTCGGCACAGCCCAGCAGATTTTGCTGATTGTTTGATTTTGTCTGAAAGCCAACAGGCCCAGGCGATTTTGCACACGTTCGATAAACGCCTAGCCAAACATGGCGACACCGCATATTGTGAGTCAATCAATTGGGTTGCCAACCATCGGCAACCCAATGCAAGCCGGAATTAGCGATTATCAAGTCCCCAAAAAATCCCGCTTGCCAACCGGCACGCCATTATGGCGCAGCAGCGCATAGGCCGTCGTCACATGGAAATACAGGTTTGGCAATCCGTAATTGAACAGGTAATCGCGGCCGACCCAAGTAATGGTTTGGTCGCGCCGGGTAATGGCGATGCTGCGGTCTTCCGCGCCGTCAAACTGGCTTGCGTCCAGCGTCTCCAAGTAGGCGATAGCCGCCGCAATCCGTGCTTTGATCGCCTCCACCGTCGCCGCGTCATGGCCTAATACGGGCGGTTCTTGGCCGCTTAAGCGGGCGGCGACGCCGGTCGCGGTGTCGGTGGCGATTTTGACTTGCCGCGAAAATGGGTGCATGTCGGGAAACAGGCGGGCGTCGAGCAGCACCGCCACATCGAAATTGGCGTGTTCGGCATGGCGGACGCCTTTTTCAAAAAACGCATCTAGGCTTTTCAGGGCGCTAATGAATACCGGCACGCTGGCTTGATAGAAAATCGAGGACATGGTTTTTCCAAATACTTAAGGTTGTTGACGCCCCTCTCCCCCAAACCCTCCCCGCTGTGGAAGGATGGTCAAATGAATACTTTGCTGACTGTGTAGATACTCATGTCCGCAGGAGAGGGTGAAAGCTTAGGCCGCTTGCGCGGTTCGGCTTTGCAAGTGTTGGTTGGCCGGGCGCTTTAGCCCCAGGTTCTCGCGCAAGGTCTTGCCGGTGTACTCGGTGCGGAAGATGCCGCGCTTTTGCAGTTCCGGGACGACTGTGTCGATGAACTCGGCCAGCGAGTCGGGCAGGAAGGTGGGCTTGAGGTTGAAGCCGTCGGCGGCGCCGTTGACGAACCAGTCTTCGATCTGGTCGGCGATGTCCACCGGCGTGCCGACGACGATGCGATGGCCCTGGACGATGCTGAAGCGCAGGATCAGTTCGCGGATGCTGAGGTTTTCCCGGCGGGCCAGCGCGACGGCCTGCCGCCAGCGGCCGATGCCGTTGGCCGGTTCGGGCAGATTGTCCGGCAGCGGGCCGTCGAGCGGGTATTCCGACAGGTCGATGCCGAACAACTGCCGCCGCGCCGAGATGTTCTGGTCGTAGGATTCGCGGTAGGACTGGTATTTTTCCTCGGCCTCCTGGCGCGATGCGCCGATGTGGTAGAACAGGCCGGGGATCACGCGCACGTCGTCCGGCTCGCGCCCGAATTTCTGGGCGCGGCCTTTCACGTCGTTGTAATAGGCTTGCGCCTCCTCAATGGTCTGCGCGGCGGCGTAGATCAGTTCGGCATGCTCGGCGGCGAACTCGCGCCCGACCTCGGAATTGCCGGCTTGGAAAAACACCGGATAGCCTTGGATGGGCCTGGCGATGTCGAGCAGCGTGTCCACGCTGAAATGCTTGCCGCGATGGTGGATGGGGTGGACGCTGGCCGGTGCTAGGAACTGGCCGCTGTCTTTGTTGGGATGGTCGAAGGCGCCGTCGTCCCAAGTGTCCCACAACTGCTTGGCGACATTGATGAATTCCGCCGCGCGCTCGTAGCGTTCGTCATGTTCCAGCGGGTTGGCGACGCCGAAGCTTTTCGCCGCGCCCTCGGACAGCGAGGACACGACGTTCCAGCCGATGCGCCCGCCGGTCAGATGGTCGAGGGAGGCGAAGCGGCGGGCGACGTTGTAGGGTTCGTTGAAGTTGGTGTTGACCGTCGCCACCAGCCCGATGTGCTGGGTGACTTGCGACAGCGCCGCCGCCAAGGTCAGCGGCTCGAAGCCGCCGCCGCGCGGATGGCGGCCGATATTGTCGATATCGGCACCGCTGTTGCCGACGAAATCGGCGAAGAAGGCGATATCGAACTTGCCGCGCTCCAGCAGTTTGACGGTGTCGGCCCACTGGGCAAAGTCGGGGTTGCCGCCGGCCTGGGTCTCTGGCCTGCGCCAGGCGTTGGCGTGGGTGCCGTATAGTTGCACGAAGGTCGATAGGATCAATTGGCGTTTTTTCTGGCTCATGCATTTACTCCTAGGTTTGTTCGGATGGGCAGGAGTCTTTTTCCTTGCCCATATGGTTTGACGAGATTGGCAATTTTTGCCATACTTTTAGCTAATCACTACTTCAAGGCCATTCAAATGACCACCATGAACATATCGCTACCTGACACCCTGAAATCTTTCGTCGATACCCAACTGCGGGAGCGCGGCTATGGCTCTTCCAGTGAATATATTCGAGACCTGATTCGTAACGACCAAATCCAGCAAGCTGAACGGCGCTTGGCTGCTTTGATGTTGGAGGGCATTAACTCAGGCCCAGCCATGCCTATAGATCAAAATTTTTGGGATGCCAAGCATGAAAATTTAAAGAGCCGGTTGCTGAATAAAGAGGGCTAAATCCATTCTTCAAAAACCTATCCACATTCGCCCTCTCGCCAATACTGACATTGACGATATAACGGATTACATCGCCCTAGACAGCATTGAAGCGGCTACCCGTTTCCTGAATTCCGTTGAGCAAGCCTGCGCTCGAATCTCCGAACAGCCCGGCATTGGCGCCCTACGCTACGCCAAAACCGCCTATCTCGATGGCCTGCGCTTCTGGCCCGTGCCAACATTCGACAAGTATCTAGTGTTTTACCTTGAACGGCCAGATTACATCGACGTATTGCGAGTCCTGCACGGTGCGAGAGATATTCCAAATATACTCATGGATTCAATGTCCTAGCCTCTGATAGCGCTGCCATCTGCCCCTGTGGCTTTGGCCCATCGCCGGGCAGGCCAAACAGCCTGCCCAGCTTAAGGTTTGTTAAGCCGCTTTCGCGTAGCTGTCCAGCAGTTTCCAGGCTTCTTCCAGCGGACGCGGGTCAATCCAAGCGTCATAATCAAAATCGCGGTCGAGCACGCCGTAGATCAACTGGAAGTTTTTCTGCCGGCGGAACAATTCGACGCGCTCAGGCGAAAGATCCGGGGCCAGGGTCAGATGGAAGCCGTCGCGGTAGGCGGCTTGCAAGCCTTCGCGGCTGGCGCCGATTTCTTTGTGCAGCAGGTCGTAAACCTCGTTCAAATGCGTCTTCGCCCATTCGGCGGCGCGCAAGGTCTGGTACAGGAAGCGCACCAGCAGGTCGAAGTGGTTTTCCAGAAAATCCTCATGCACGGTGATCGGGCGCGGCGTGCCGTTGTTGACGCGGAAGCGGCGTTCCGGCAGCTTGTCCAGATCGACGCCGACTTTCAGCCCCAGGCTGCGGGCGCCGTCGGCGGCGGAGGCGCCTTTCACATAAAAGCCATCCACCTCGCCGTTCAACAGCGGCTCGACCGCTTCCCAAAAGCCGCCCAAATTCAC